>CAZXBN010000027.1:0-6026 GCA_964638845.1 uncultured Candidatus Saccharibacteria bacterium | reverse complement strand
GATAAAAATGTAGTAATCTTTTAAATATTAAATGTTAAAAATTACAAAATAATTATCAATTTTTCAAATAGTCTTTGATTTAATATCCGGGCTATTGCTCGGTTTTATTTTTAAGAAAAAACATGAAATTTATTCTAGGTTTAAAAAATGAAATGACTCAGATTTTTGACGAAAAAGGTCACCAAATTCCGGTTACTGTTGTTGATGTTGAACCTAATAAAGTTTTACAAGTTAAGAATGAAGAGTCTGATGGTTATAATGCAATTCAACTTGGACTACAAAAGCTCGATGATAAAAAAGTAAAAAAACCTCTTCAAGAAAAACCTTATAGATTTATTAAGGAGTTTAGAGGTCAAATCGATATCAAGGATTATAAAAAAGGTCAAGAAATTGACGTTTCTGTTTTTGAGGAAAAAGACAAAGTCAAGGTTTTAGGAATTGCAAAAGGAAAAGGTTTTCAGGGTGGAGTAAAAAAATGGGGTTTTGCTGGATCTCCTGCTTCACATGGGCATCCATCTCAAAGAAAGATTGGTTCGATTGGAATTTCAGATCATGCTCGAGTTTTTAAAGGAAGAAAAATGCCTGGACGAATGGGTGGTAAAAAAATTACTATTCGAAGCCTTGAAATAGTTAAGGTTGATTTGGAAAATAATATTTTAATGATTAAGGGAGGGGTGCCTGGAAAAAGAGGAACTCTTTTAAAAATTGTTGAAGAATAATATGAAATATACTGTTATTAATAAAAAAGGAAATAAATTAAAAAGGAAAGCTTCTTTACCAAAAGAGGTTTTTGGTGTAAAAATTAATAAGGACTTACTTTATCAGGCTGTTGTTACTCAACAATCTAATAAAAGAACTTCAACAGCTCATACTAAAGATAGGGGAGTAGTAAGAGGTGGAGGGAAAAAGCCTTGGCGTCAAAAAGGTTTAGGAAGGGCAAGACATGGATCAATTCGTTCCCCAATTTGGGTTGGAGGTGGAACTACCTTTGGTCCTCAAAAAGAAAAGAATTTTAAAAAGAAACTTCCTAAGAAAATGAAAAGAAAAGCTTTGTTTATGGCTTTATCTAGTAAGGTGGAGGATGATAGTTTGATTGTTATTAATAAGTTAAAAATTAAAAAACCAAAAACAAGATTAGCAGCTGAGATATTTGATAAAGTTTTAGATGAAAAGAAAAAATCATTAGTTGTTTTACCAGAAATGGATCAAAACTTGATTTTAGCTATTAGAAATATTCCATATTTGAAAACAATTCAAGCAAAGGATTTGAATTGCTTAACTGTTTTGAGGTATAAGAATGTGATAATGCCAAAAAAGAGTTTAAAGGTTATTAAAGAAACTTTTCTTAAATAAAAAATATGGCTTTAAAAGATATATTTAAAAAAGATAAAAATAAGGACCAGAAAAAGAAGAAAGGAAAGAAATCAAAAAAGAAATCAAAAAAGAAAGGAAAAGATTTTGAAAATTTTGCTTATAAAGTCTTAAAATCTCCTTATATTACTGAGAAGTCTTATCGAATGGCTAAAGACAATAAATATGTTTTTAAAGTTTTTAATAAGGTTAATAAGATTGAAATTAGAAAAGCAGTTGAAAGTTTATATGACGTTGATGTGATTGATATTAAAGTTTTGAAGATGCCAGCTAAGAAAAGAAGAATTGGACGGGTTAGTGGATGGAGGAAAGGATTTAAAAAAGCTATTGTTAAAATAAAAGAAGGTCAAAAAATTGATCAAATGGTTGGTTAAATTTAATTATGTCAAAGAAAAAAACAAAAAGAAAATTAAGCAATAAGGAGCCTGAAAAGCATTTAACTGTTTATTTAAAACAAAATGCTGGTAGATCAAATTCAGGTCGAATTACTATTCGCCATCGAGGCGGAGGAGCAAAGCGATTGTATCGAATCGTTGATTTTGGACAAGAAAGAAAAGGAATCAAGGGAGAGGTTATTGCTGTTGAATATGATCCTAACAGAACCGCTTATTTAGCTTTAATTAAGTATGAGAATGGGGATAGACGTTATATTCTAGCTCCATCAGCAATAAAAGTTGGTGATACTATTATTTGTGATAATGAAACTGAAGTAAAGGTTGGAAATAGGATGAAATTAAAAAATATGGACCCTGGAACTCAAGCCTATAATGTTTCTTTAAATCCTCAAGAAGAAGGAGTAATGATGAGAGCAGCTGGAACTTCGGCTAAAGTTATGTCTCATGAAGAAAAATATACAATTTTAAAGATGGCTTCTGGTGAGGTTAGAAAGATATTAGGAGAATGTTTTGCATCGATTGGGCAAGTGTCTCATCCTGAAAGTAAATTTGAGAAAAAAGGAAAGGCTGGAGTTAGAAGAAGAAAGGGTTGGAGACCATCGGTTAGAGGAACCGCAATGAATACAATTGATCATCCTCATGGTGGTGGAAATGGAAAGACTTCGATTGGAATGAAACATCCAAAAACACCTTGGGGTAAGAATGCTTATGGAGTAAAAACTAGAAAGCCGAACAAAGCATCAGATAAATTAATAATTAAAAGAAGAAAGTAATATGCCAAGATCACTTAAAAAAGGACCTTTTATTAGTCCTCGTTTAAAAACAAAGATGAAGAAAAAAGGAAAAGATCAACCAATTAAGACTTGGTCTCGTGCTTCGGTTATTTCTCCGGAAATGATTGGTTATACTTTTAGGGTTCATGATGGTAAAAATTTTGTTTCAATTAAAATTAGAGAGAATATGGTTGGGCATAAACTTGGTGAATTTGCTCCGACAACTAAATTTCATAAACATGGTGGTAAAATGCAAAAAACATTAGATAAAAGCTCAGGTAAAGTATAAATATGATTTCAAAAGCTGAATTAAATTATTTAAAAATTGCGCCTCGGAAAGTTAGATTAGTTGCTGACTTGGTAAGGGGAAAAGACTTTGAGAAAGCTCAAGAGCTTTTAAGGTTTACTCGAAAAAAAGCAACAAAACCAATTAGAAAACTATTAAATCAAGCTTTTGCTAATGCTAAATATAATTATTCAAATGTTAAAAAAGAAAATTTAATTCTTTCAAAGATAACTGTTGATGAGGGGCCAGTTGCTAAAAGAATGTATCCTCGAGCTCAAGGAAAAGCTGATGTTATCCGAAAAAGAACTTCTCATGTTAAGATTGAACTTGACGAAAAGAAAGAAGGAGTTAAAGATACTATTAAGAAAAAAACAAAAGATCAAAAAAGAAAAGAAGAGAAAGAAAAGCTTAAAAAAGAAAAAGAGGCAAAAGAAAAGTTAGAAAAAGAATTTAAAAAGAAAATGAAAGAAAGGGAAAAGGAATTAAAAAAACAAAGAAAAAAGAAAGATTATCAAAAAAGCAAGAAAGCCGTTGAGCCTAAAAAAGGTTCTGATCAGGTTTTTCATAAAAAATCATTTTAATAAATATGTCTCATAGTGTAAATCCAAAATTATTTAGGATAAAACGAACAAAAGATTGGGATTCGAAAGGTTTTTACGAAGATAACTTTTCTAATTATTTAGAAGAGGATTTTAAAATTAGAAAATATTTAAAAAAAGAAATTGGTGAATTTGGTGTTTCTAGAATTGAAATTAAAAGATCACCTAATAAAATTAACGTTATTATTAATTCGATTAAGCCAGGATTGATTATTGGTCGTGGTGGTGAAAAAGTTAAGAGTTTAAGAAAGGAGTTAGTTAAAATAATGTCAGAAGCTCCATTTAGAAAAGGTAAAAAAGATAAAGATTTTAAATTGAGATTAGAAGTTCAAGAAGTAAGGAACTCATGGTCAAAGGCTTCTTTAGTTGCTCAGTGGATGGCTGATAAGATTGAAAATAGAACTCATTATCGAAGAGTTTTAAAAGAAGCTTTAAGCAAGATAATGAATCAAAGAAAAGTAAAAGGAGCAAAAGTACAAGTTTCTGGAAGATTGAATGGGATTAGTATTGCTCGAACAGAGTGGTTAAGGGATGGTTTACTTCCAAGACAAACAATTAGAGCTGATATGGATTATGCAAAGGATACTGCTTTATGTAGTTACGGATCGGTTGGTATTAAGGTTTGGATTTACAAAAAAGAGAATAAGTTATCTAAAAAGAAATAAAGAGATATGGCACTTCAACCTAAAAATACAAAATATAAGAAAAGATTTAAAGGAAGGTCAAAGGGTTTAGCAACTCGAGGCACTTTAATTGCTTTTGGTTCTTATGGATTGAAAGCTTTAGAATCTCGATGGATTACAAAAAGACAAATTGAGGCATCTAGAAAGACAATTATTCGTCATTTTGAAAAAGGTGGTAAGCTTTGGATTAGAATTTTTCCTGATAAACCGATAACTTCTAAAGGTGTTGAGTTTCAGATGGGGCATGGAAAAGGAGAATTTTCTCACTATGTTTGTCCAGTTAAGCCAGGACGAATCTTATTTGAGGTCGGAGGTGTAACTGAAGAAATGGCTCGAAGCGTTTTTAGAAAAGCGGCAGCTAAATTGCCAATTAAAACAAAATTTGTTATTAAAAAAGGGTTAAATGCAAATAAATAAATTAAGAAAAAAATCAAAGAAGGATTTAAGAAAAGAATTACAAAAGAAAAGAATTGAATTAAGAAAATTACGCTTTGATGTAGCGGCAATGAGGTTAAAGAACAATAGTAAATTAAAAAAGACGAAGAAAGATATTGCTCGAATATTAACTCTTATTAATCAGAATAAATAATATGCCAAAAAAAGAATTAAAAGGAAAGGTTGTTTCTGATAAAATGGATAAAACCGTTGTTGTTGAAGTTGAGAGGATTATTCAACATCCTAAATACAAGAAAAGATATAAGAGTCATAAGAAATATAAGGCTCATGATGAAATTGAAGGATGTAAAATCGGAGATAAGGTTATTATTCAAGAATGTCGCCCAATGTCGAAAGATAAAAAATGGCGTGTAATTTGTAAATTATGATTCAATTAGGAACAAGATTAAAAGTTGTTGATAATAGTGGTGCAAAAGAAGTAGAATGCATTCACGTTTTAGGTGGTGGAAAAAGAAGATATGCCTATCTTGGGGATATTATTATTGCTTCTGTTAAAAAAGCAATGCCAAGAAAAGATGTTAAAAAACATGATGTTGTAAAAGCTTTGATTGTTAGACAAAAGAAAGAGTTTAGAAGAAAGGATGGTTCTTATATCCGTTTTGATGATAATAGTTGTGTAATTCTTGAAGATAATAATGAAACTCCTAAGGGAGGAAGAATTATTGGGCCAATTGCTAGAGAAGTAAAGGAAAATGGTTTTATTAAGGTAGCAGCTATAGCTAACGAAATAGTATGAAAATAAAAAAAGGTGACAAAGTTTTAATAATTGCTGGTAAAGATAAAAATAAAACTGGTAAGGTTTTAAGGTCTTTTCCAAAAGAAAGAAAAGTTATAGTGGAAGGGGTTAATTTAATTAAAAAACGCCAAAGACCAAAAAGAAGAGGAGAAAAAGGACAAATCGTTCAAATTGCTGCTCCAATTGATGTTTCTAATGTTGCTTTTATTTGCTCAAAATGTAAAAAAGCAACTAGGGTTGGTTATAAGATTAAAGGTGATAAAAAATATCGAATTTGTAAAAAATGTGGTAAAAAATTATGATATCTTTAAAAGAAAAATTTAAGAAGGAGGTTATTCCAACAATGACTAAGAAATTTGATCTTAAGAGTGAAATGGCTGTTCCAAGAATAAGTAAAGTAGTATTAAATGTTGGTGTTGGAAAAAGAATTGCTGATAAAAGTTCTAGCCAAACAGAAAAGTTTTTAAATAATATTTCCGAAGATTTAGCTAAAATTACTGGTCAAAAACCAGTTATTACTAAAGTTAAGAAGTCAATTTCTGGCTTTAAAATTAGAAAAGGGATGCCGGCTGGAGTAGCAGTTGTTTTAAGAGAAAAGAAAATGTTAGACTTTTTAACAAGATTAATTCATGTTGTTTTACCAAGAACAAAAGATTTTTCTGGATTAAAAACTGATTCAGTTGATAAAGAAGGAAACTTTAGTATTGGTATTGAAGAACAAGTTTCT
>CAZXBN010000026.1:4846-6103 GCA_964638845.1 uncultured Candidatus Saccharibacteria bacterium | reverse complement strand
CAAATACTTTTTATTTAACTCTAAAAACAATAATTCATTGGTTTCAAGACACTCAAATTTCGCAACAAACACAAAAAATATTAAAAAAATTGAGTAAAATCAACAAGGATTCAAATAAATTAAGAGATACATTCAGCAAGTTGGGAAAACACTTGAAACACGCTAATTCCGCCTTTAAAAGATCAAAAAACAGATTAAGGTTGTTTTCAAAAAAGGTTGACAAATTAATCGAAATAAAAGAAAATAAGAAATTAAAGAAATAAACATGTTAGCAATTATAAAAACAGGAGGGAAACAATATCTAGTTTCTCCCGGAGACAAAATTAAAATAGAAAAGGTTGAGAAAAAAGAAGGTGATTCAATCACTTTTGATAAAGTTTTGTTAGTCCAAAAAAATAAAAAACTTGAAATAGGGGAACCATTCCTTAAAAAAGCAAAAGTAAAAGGAAAGGTTCTAGAACAAGGAAAGCACGACAAAGTTGTTGTTTTTAAATATACACCAAGTGCTAGAACTCAAGTTAAAAAAGGGCATCGACAAAGATATACCTTAGTAGAAATTAAAAAAATTACTAAATAAATTTTCTCTAATCGTTTTTAAAAAACAGCTATTTAATAGCTGCTTTTTAGTTAACTTGACAAAAAATATCAAAATGTTAATGTTTTAAACATCAAGGAGATTAAATCTCCTCTCCAGGAAATCTATAAGAGTGAAGTTAGAGCTCACACACCCTCTAACAAAAACACACACCCGCTCTTATAGACCTGAACGAGAAAAAGCCTCAGAAAAATAATGAGGCTTTTTATTTACGACCCTTAAAAGCACTAGAGAGAGTTTCTTTGTCGGCATATTCAAGTTCTCCTCCAACTGGTAACCCTCTTGCTAGTCGAGTTATTTTTATTTTAAAAGGTTCTAATATTTTTTCTAAATAGAGAGTAGTTGCTTTTCCTTTAGTAGTTGGATTAGTAGCAATAATAACTTCTTTGATTTTTTTATCTTTTCTAAGACGTTCTTTTAGTTCTTGGTCTCTTATTCTTTTAGTATCTTTCTTGTTAAGAACAGAAATTGTTCCTCCTAAAATAAAATAAAGTCCGTTATATTGATTCATTTTTTCAATTGCTTTTAAATCAGAAATATCGAGCATCAAACCTCTCAATTTTACAGGTGTTCCATCATCAAGTTGAACACTCACTTGATCTTTAATCCAAACAATGGACCCATTTTTATGATAAAAACGATATTCAAAAATATGATCTTGT
>CAZXBN010000026.1:0-4836 GCA_964638845.1 uncultured Candidatus Saccharibacteria bacterium | reverse complement strand
AAACAGAGAACAGATTCATTTCTATCGGAAACAGAACAAATTTTACACTTATCTTCATTTCCTGAAGGTTCAAAATAATTAAAACATAAAGAACATTGCTGAATGTTCTTTTTTAAATTTATTAAAGCTTGAGCTAATTCTTTAATTTCTTTATTAGGTCTTTTTAATAAGTAAAAAGTGAATCGAGTAGCTGTTCTAGGGCCAACAGAAGGAAGTTTAGAGAATAACTCAATTAACTTTTCAATACTTTTTGAGTATTTCATTAAAGCTCTTTCTGTTCTTTACTTAAATTTTTAAAACTAACACTTTTCTTATCAAAGAAAAGTTTAACATCACCAATTGGACCATTTCGATGTTTTTTAATTAAGATATCAGCCATATTCTTTTTCTTAGTTTTCTTTCTATAAAATTCTTCTCGGTAAATAAACATAACAACATCTGCATCTTGCTCAATACTTCCACTTTGTCTTAAATCAGATAAACGTGGGATTTTGGGTGATCTTCTTTCAACCGCTCTTGATAACTGAGATAAAACTAGAACAGGAACATTTAATTCTCTTGCTAGACCTTTTAAAGCTCTTGAATTTTCAGAAACTTGCTGAACAGGACTAGCCTGTGAATCTAAAGGTTCCATTAATTGAAGATAGTCAACTACGATAAGACCTAATCCTTTTTCTGCTTGTAATCTTCGTGCCATTGATTTCATTTGTAGAACAGTAGTAGAGAAAGTGTCATCAATATAAACAGGAGCTTCTGATAAAACACCTAATGCTTGTTGAATTTTTGAAAAATCATTATTAACCCCTTCATGCGATAATTTCCCGGTTCTTAACCTCCATAAATCAACACCAGCAATATTGGCAATAAAACGATCAATGATTTGGTCTTTAGACATTTCCATTGAGAAGACTCCAACTGGAGTATTATCTTTTAAAGCAGCATTAAGAGCAAAGTTAAGCCCTAAAGCACTTTTTCCCATAGAAGGACGTGCTGCTAAAATAATTAAATCTGAGTTTTGTAAACCAGCTAAAATATTATCTAAATTATTAAATCCAGTACTTACCCCCCTTAATCCTGAACCAGCTTTTGATAATTCCTCTAATCTTTCAAAAGCATCTTCTAATTTGTCCTTAACAGAAGTGAAACTTCTAGTTAAATTTCTTTGAGCAATATTAAATATTCTTTTTTCAGCTTCATCTAAAAGATCCTCAATTCCTTCTTTTTCGTTATAACCTAAAGAGGCAATTTCATGAGAAGCACTAATTAAATCTCTTAAAACTCTTTTGTGATAAACTTTTTTAGCATAACTTAAAGCATGGCTTGGAGTTGGTACAAAGTTTATTAATTCAGTTAAATAGCTACTACCTCCAATATCTTCTAACTTTTTCATTTCATTTAGCCTGTTTGAAACCGATAAAACATCGATTGGTTCATTCTTTTTAAAAAGAAATAAACAAGCCTCATAAATCTTTTGATGGTTTTGTTTGTAAAAATCTTTAGGACTCAAAAAATCAGCCACCTTTGAAGCAGATGACTTATCAAGCATTAAAGATCCTAAAATTCCTTTTTCAGCCTCAATTGATTGAGGTGGTATTTTGTCAGTATTTTGACTCATATAATTTTAAATTAACACAGTTTAAACTTTTTTTCTAACAATAGTCTCTTTTTTTTGATCTTCTATCTCCCAGCCTTGCTTATTGATTTTTTTTCTAATTTGATCAGCTTTTTTAAATTGTTTTTCCTTTCTATACTTATTTCTTTTCTTAACTAATTTATAAATATTAACATCTTTACCTGATAACTCATATTCACCTGCTTCTAATTTAATTACATATTCCTTTTTTAGTTTCTTCAACCCTAATCCAAACACCTTATCAAATTCTAATAAAAGATTATATTTTTCAAAATTAGAAATTGAATCATCTTTTATTATTCTCCAAGCTAAAGCTAAAGCTTTAGGTGTATCTAAGTCGTCATTAATAATCTTTTTAAATTCTTTAATATATTTCTTAAATTGAGGAGTTTTATTCGTTTTAGGGCTCGCCTTAAATCTTTTTGTTCTCTCTTGAATATTTTTTAAACCATTTTCTGCTGCCCTTAAGGACTTTTCTGAAAAAGTTAATTGAGATCGATAATGAGCTCCAAGACATAAGTAACGATAGGCAAGAGGATTATAATCTTTCTTTTGAAGATCCTTTAAAGTAATAATTTTACCTTTTGATTTTGACATTTTCCCATCTTTCAAAATTAAAAACTCTCCATGCATCCAAAATCTAACTATTTCATCTCCAGTTGAAGCTATATTTTGAGCTCTTTCATTGGTATGATGAACGGGAATATGATCAATTCCTCCACAATGAATATCTATTTCTCCTTCTAAATTTTTAATACTCATTGCTGAACACTCAACATGCCAACCTGGAAATCCTTTACCCCATGGAGAATCCCAATTCATGATATGGTTTTTATGTTCTCCTTTTAACTTAATCCATAAAGCAAAATCAGTTGGGTTCTTTTTATCTTTTTGTTTTTTAACCCGAGAACCTTCTTTTAAGTTTTCCAAATCTAATTGACCTAGCTCCGGATATTCTTTTAATTTTAAAGTATCAAAATAGACAGCTTTATCTGTTTCATAAGCATATCCGCTTTCAATTATTTTTTTAACTAAATCTATTTGTTCCTGAATATATTCAGTTGCCTTACACCAAACATCAGGTTCTTTAATATTTAAATTTTTTAAATCTTCTTTAAAAGCTTTAGTATAGTAATTAGCAATTTCTAAAATTGACTTTTGATTAAGTTCTTTTCCTTCTCGCTTTAAAGCTTTAATCATTTTGTCTTCTCCGCTATCTGCATCAGAAGTTAAATGACCAACATCAGTAATATTCATTACATGTTTAACTTCAAAATCATTATATTGAAGAGTTCTTTTTAAAATATCTTCAAAAACATAGGTTCTTAAATTTCCAATATGAGCAAACCAATAAACAGTTGGTCCACAAGTATAAAGGTGGACCTTATTGTCTTTTAAAGTTTGAAAATTTTCCTTTTTACGTGTAAGAGTATTATAAAGTTTAAGCATATAACTATATTATCACGTTTACTAGAAAAGAAAAAAAGTCTTTTTATTTTTTAAGATTATAGGAGTTAAAAAGACTTGTGGATCGAAGTAAATCGATCAAAAACTCCAAAAAAAGAGCAGAAGCAGCAAGAAAATTTAAAATTAATGCTGCCTCCACTATTAAAAAGTTCGAATTATCCTCTTTAATAAAAGACAACAAAATTAAAAAGGATAGTGTAGCCAGCACATTTAAAGATATTGCAATTATTTTCTTGCTATCCTTCTTCATTATAAAAACCTATCTTAATTATGATTACTAAATTCAAATATGTCAAGGGTAAAATTTTATTTTTTAAAAAATCGTGATAAGATACCAGTATGAAAAAGAAAAATATTATCCTTGCATTATTGGCTGGAGAGGGGGTTGCTGGTCTAGTTTATGCTTTTATCCAAAGTTCTCAAATAGATTCTTTTTGGGGAGTAAAAGTTTCAATTTTAAACTGGTTAGCAATCATTTTGCTTCCATTAATCTCCTTATTGGGGCTTTATATTTGCTTCTTAATAGGGAAGAGGTTTGTTTTTGTCTTTCAAGCTGGAAAATTCTTTCTAATTGGTGTCTTAACTACCTTATTCGATTTAGGAATTATGAATATTTTACTTTTAGTTTTTGGGCAAGCTTCTGGATGGACCTATAATATCATGAAAGGTTTCTCATTTTTAGCAGCAACTATTGCTAAATACTGGGGTAATAAATTCTTAGCATTTGAAAAGAAAGAAGGAAAAGAAATTAAAAAAGAATTTACTCAATTCTTTGCTGTCACTCTTCTTAGTTTATTAATTAATGTCGGAGTTGCTTCTTTCGTTGTTAATACTGTTGGCCCACAATTTGGAATTAATCAAACAATTTGGGCTAATATTGGAGCGATTATCGCCTCAATAATTGGTTCTTTTGGAAATTTTATTGGTTATAAATTTATTGTTTTTAAAAAATAATGTCCTTAGTTTTATATAGAAAATATCGTCCTCAAAAATTTAAAAAATTTATTGGTCAAAATCACGTTGTTAAAACCTTAACTAATGCCATATCAAAAGATATGGTTTCTCATGCTTATCTATTTTCCGGACCAAGAGGAACTGGAAAAACAACTTTGGCTCGATTATTAGCTAAAGCTGTTAATTGTAAAAATAGAGAAGAAGGGGAGTTTGAACCTTGTAATAAATGTTCTTCCTGTAAAGAGATAACAGAAGGACAATCAATTGATTTAATTGAAATGGATGCTGCCTCTCATCGAGGAATTGACGATATTAGAGAATTAAAAGAAGGAGTTAAGTTTTCTCCAGCTAAATCAAAATACAAAGTTTTTATTATTGATGAATGTCACCAACTAACAAAAGATGGAGCTAATGCCTTATTAAAAACCTTAGAAGAACCACCAGAGCATGCTATTTTCATTTTAGCTACTACTGAAGTTCATAAAATGATCCCAACAATTGTTTCAAGATGTCAAAGATTTGATTTTAAAAGATTAACTGTTCCAGAAATTGTTAAAAAATTAAAAAGAATTATTGAAGAAGAAAATATCAAAGTTAATGAAAAAGGGTTAGAGTTAATCGCTTCTAATTCCGAAGGGGCAATTAGAGATGCAGAAGGTTTATTAAATCAACTAGCTACTTTTTATAGAGATTCTAAAAAAGAGATATCTTTAGAAGATATTAAAAATTTATTGGGTTTAATCGAAGTTGAAATAGTTAGTAAGTTTGTTAATTATCTTTCT
>CAZXBN010000025.1:0-6195 GCA_964638845.1 uncultured Candidatus Saccharibacteria bacterium | reverse complement strand
AAATTGGTTTTATTGATACTTTTAGAGAATTTAATAAAAATAAAGAAGCTTATACTTTTTGGACTTATATGCATAATGCTCGAGAAAAAGATATAGGATGGAGAATTGATTATTTCTTTGTTTCTAAAAGGTTATTTCCTAAAATTAAAGATTCTTTTATATTAAGTAATGTTAAAGGTTCTGATCATTGCCCAATTGGTATAAATTTAGATATTTAAATATGTTTTACGTTGTTTTATCCTGTACATAACTGTACAGAATAGAGAAAACAAAGATTTTTAATCTAACAAAAAAATAGAGAGATTTATCTTTTTAATAAAATAATCCTTTAATTGTTTCATTAATTGTGTCACAATGAAACAATTAAATGGTTTAAATGAAGCAATTTTAAAATGAGTTTATCTAAAAGACAATTAAAAATATTAAGCTTGATTAAGAAGTTGGGTCAAGCCCAAACGAAACAAATTCAAAAAGAATTTGATGGTGCTTCTCGTTCAACAATTATCAGAGATCTTAATGATTTATTAGAAGCTAATTTAATTGAAAAGAAGGGTCAAGGAAGAGGTGTTTATTATCAAGAAAAGATCGGAGAAAATACTTTAAAATATCTTGATTTAGATAGTTATTTTTCTTTAGAGGCAGATGAGAGACCTGTTACATATTCTAATTTTAATTTTGATGTTTTTAAGATAAAAGATATATTCTCGTCTAAAGAAATCAATGAGTTAAAAAAGATTAACAAAAATTATAGGAAAAGAATAAATAATTTATCTAAGGAAGAATTTAAAAAAGAACTTGAACGTTTATCAATAGAATTAAGTTGGAAATCTTCTAAAATTGAAGGTAACACCTATTCTTTAATAGATACAGAAGTTTTAATTAAAGAATCTAAAGAAGCTCCTGGTCATAATAAGGAGGAGGCTATTATGATTTTAAATCATAAGAAAACTATTGATTTTATTATTGAGAAACATAATGATTTTCAAAAGATAAATTTAAATAAAATAAGACAGATTCATTCTTTGCTTGTTGATAATCTTGGTGTTAGGAAAGGAATTAGAAAAAGACCAGTAGGCATTGTAGGAACTAAATATACTCCCTTAGATAATCAGCATCAAATTCAAGAAGCAGTAGAAAAAATGATTGAAATGATTAATGAGGTTGAGAACCCTTTTTCAAAGGCTTTTTTTGCTATTACTTTATTATCTTACATTCAACCATTTGAAGATGGCAATAAAAGAACCGCACGTTTATTGGGTAATGCTATCTTATTAGCTTTTAAGACTTGTCCTTTATCTTATAGAAGTGTTGATGAGGTCAAATATAAAAAAGCTCTTGTTTTGTTTTATGAACAGAATAATCTTAGAGCATTTAAAGAGTTATTTGTTGAGCAATTTAAATTTTCTATTAAAAATTATTTCTTTGGAAAGGTTTAAACAGGTTCTTTATTGGTTGCTTAGTTAAGGAGCTAAAGATTGGAAAAAAATAGAGCTTCGTGTTATTTCTTAAGAAAATTATTGAATAAAAATAAATCTGAACAGAAAGAGTTTTTCGAGAAATTCGAAAGATAATTAAAAAAGTTATTGGGAGGTGTCTTTTTAAATTAGGATATTTTCTTATCTTTATTTGAGCCAGATAACTTTCTAAAAATTTTTAGAACCCTATTTAAAATTTTATACTTTTAAGGTTAAAATAAGTCAAACCTTATTCAAATAATAGTAAGTATTGTTCTAAAAAACATCATTAATATTTTGTTGAATATTGTTATAATATTAATATGTCAAAAGAAAAAAAACTTAAAAAAATTAAAAAAGAAGTAATTAATTGTAAAAAATGTTCTTTATATAAAACAAGAACCTTACCTGTTATTGGGCAAGGAAATCATAACACTGATATTATATTAATTGGAGAAGCTCCCGGAGCTAATGAAGATAAAACAGGAATTCCTTTTTGTGGTAAATCAGGAGATTTTTTAGATGAAATGCTTAATAGGGCAGGTATTAAAAGGGAAGATGTTTATATTTGTAATTTATTAAAATGCCGTCCCCCTAAAAATAGAGACCCTAATAGTAAGGAACTTAAAGCTTGTACTCCTTATTTAGATAGACAAATAGAATTAATTAAACCAAAGGTTATTTCTTCTTTAGGAAGGTATTCAATGGAGTTCTTAATGAAGAAGTATGGGTTAGATGAACAATTAGATAAAATTAGTAATATTCATGGACAAGTTTTTGACGTTAAATCATTAAATCTTAAATTGGTTCCTCTCTATCATCCGGCAGTGGCAGTTTATAATGCCAATATGAAAGATACTTTAATAGAGGACTTTAAGATTTTAAAAGACATTTAATTTTTTATGGTAGAATAAAAATATGAATATAGAAGAAATCAAAAACAAAATAATTCCTATCTTAAAAAAACATGATGTTAAAAAATCATCAGTTTTTGGTTCGGTTGCTCGGAATGAAGATAATGAAAAAAGCGATATTGATATTTTAATTAAATTTAAAGAGGGTTCCAATAAGGGTTTATTGGAAATTGTTGCCTTAAAGTTAGATTTAGAAAAAGAACTTAATAGAAAAGTTGATGTTGTTGAATATTCTTCAATTAAGCCTTTGCTAAAGAAAAATATTTTAAAAGATGAAGTTTCTATACTATGAAGAAAAATAATAAGGTTTTTCTAAAACATATTTTAACTAGTATTAAGGAAATTGAAGATTTTATCGGAAGCTATTCGGAAGAAGAATTTTCTAAAGATCTTAAAACTCAAAATGCTGTAGCTAGAAAAATTGAAATTATAGGTGGGACTGTTAAAAATTTATCAAAAGATTTAAGAGGCAAATACTCCAAAGTTCCTTGGAGAGAACTATCTGGAATTCGCGATAAACTTATTCATCATTATTTTGGTATCGATATGAGTATTGTTTGGGAGATTACTCAACAAGATTTACCAGTTTTAAAAAGAGAAATAGAAAACATTTTAAAAGATTTAGAAAAATAATATGTCATTATCTGTAGGAATTGTTGGTTTACCTAATGTTGGTAAATCAACCTTATTTAAATCTTTAACTAAAAAAAAGGTAGATTGCTCAAACTACCCTTTTTGTACTATTGACCCTAATGTTGGAATCGTAAAAGTTCCTGATGAAAGATTAGATCAATTAGAAGAATTTAGTAATTCAAAAAAGAAGATTTATGCTTCTGTTAAATTTGTTGATATTGCTGGTTTAGTAGCCGGAGCAAGTAAAGGAGAAGGATTAGGAAATAAGTTTTTAGCTAATATCAGGGAAGTAGATGTTGTTCTTTACGTTTTACGTTGTTTTAAAAATAATAAAGTAACTAATACTCAAGACAAAATAGATATTTTTAAAGATAAAGATATCTTAGATACAGAAATGATTTTAAAAGATTTAGAAACTATTGGTAAAAGGATTGAAGCTTTAGAAAAAGAATCTCGTTCTGGTGATAAAGAAGTTATTAAAAAATTAAAAATTATAAAAAGAGCAGAAGAAATTTTAGAAAATGGTGGTTTATTAAATCAAGAAGATTGGGAGGAAGAAGAAAGAAAGTTATTAAAAGGCTATCAATTATTAACCTTAAAAAAGAGACTTTATTTATTGAATGGAGGAGAGGAAGAGATCAGTAAAGAAACTATTAAACAAATGAAAGAAAAAGATTTACCTTTTTTGATTGTTGATATTTTAACTGAAGGAGAAGCGTTAAAGATGAACGAAGAAGAAAGGGAGTCAATGGGTTTACCAGCTAAACTTAAAATTGAAGAGTTAATTAAACGTTGTTATAGCTTATTAGGTTTGATTACTTTTTTTACAACTGGTCTTGATGAGTCGAGAGCTTGGACAATTAAAAAAGGAGCAAGTGCTCCAGAAGCAGGAGGAGTTATCCATAGTGATTTCGAAGAAAATTTTGTTAAGGCTGAAGTTATTAACTGGAAAGAGTTAATTGATTCTGGAAGTGTTGCTCAAGCTAGAGAAAATGGATTAATTAGATTAGAAGGTAAGGATTATATTATTCAAGATGGCGATGTTATTGAATTTAAAAGTGGAAAATAGTTTATTTTTCTATTATAATTAAATTGAAAAAAATAATTTAAAATAATATGAATTTTGAAAAAATAACAAGAGATTTTATTTCTAAAGAAAATAGAGATTTTACTTTTAAGATAGGGAAAGTTTTAGCCTCCTCATTAGCTGGTTTTATTATTGGTGCTTTAGTAGCGACCATCATTTTAGTTACTGGCTATCTTGTATTAGCTGGTGATAAATTTATATATTAATTGCGTCTTCAACTTTAAATTTTCCTATCTTAGTTCTTCTTAATTCTTTAATTGTTGCTGGTAGGTTTAGTTGTCTACCAACTTCTTCTGCTATTGAACGAACATAAGTTCCGCTTGATACCTTTAGTTCAATATTAAGAATATAATTATCGTCTTTTTGATGATGATTTTTTAATTTAATATAAAAAATCTTCATGTCTTTTTTGGGTGGGGTTACTGCCTTGTAGCCTTTTTTTCTTGCTATCTTGTAAAGAGGTTGTCCTTTCTTTTTAATAGCTGAAAAAACTGGAACTGGTAATCTGATATCACCTGTTAATTTTTTTAAAATTTCTTTAAGTTTTTGAATATTAATTTTATCAACCTTCTTTTCTTTTATTGTTTTTCCATCTAAATCTCCAGTGGTTGTTTTTTTACCTAATAAGATAGTTGCTTGATAGACCTTGTTAAGGCCTATTAGATCTTTTAATTTTTTTGTTCCTTCCTCAATACCAATAATCATTAACCCTGTTGCTCTAGGGTCTAGAGTGCCTGAATGGCCCATTTTTCGTTTGTTATAGATTCTTCTTAAGACTCTAATTACATCAAATGAGGTTATTCCTTTTGGTTTATCAACCAAGATTATATTTTTATCCTTTTTCATATTTTTTGATTGTAGCAGTTATTTTCTTTTTTAGGTAATTTTAGTTATAATTAGTTTAAATAATCTTAAAATAAAAAAATATGGAAAATAATAAACATCACCCTTTAATTAGAACAATCTATCTTTATTTATTTGCTTTAGCTGGTTTAATTATTGTTATTCAAGCTGGTATTAGAGCTTTAGATATGGGATTAAAAGTTTTTGTTTTTAAAGATGTTGATAAGCAAGAAAGATTAAATTATTTGAAACCTATTTCTCCTTCTTATATTCAAGGAGTTAAAGAAATTCAAGATGATGAAGAGTTAACTGAAGATGAAAAACAATCAATTAGGAATTGGATTGAGGATTATGAGGATTGGAAAGAAAGAAGCGAAGAGATTGATCGGGTTAGTGTTAGGAGACAAGAAGAAGGATCTTCAATTTTAGCTCAAGCAACTATTGGTCTTCCTCTTTATTTGTATCATTGGGGTGTTATTCAAAAAGAAACAAAGAAAAAAAGAAATTAATTTTTTATGAACTCCTTTTTTAAATTTTTTTTAATAATTATTACTGTTTTGTCTATTGCTTTTGGAATAGTGAGGGCAGGTACGGGTGACCTTTTTTCAGGATTTGCTTGGTCAGAAAATATTGGCTGGGTGGACTTTAATTGTACTAACGATAGTACTCCTTCTTGTGATAGTTTAGATTATCCATATGGTGTTGATTTTTCAGAAACTAGCGGCAAAATTACTGGATGGGCTTGGTCAGAAAATATTGGCTGGATTACATTTAATGAAGGTGATGCAGAAGATTTACCTCCCTCTCCACCTTACAATGATGTTGAAGATGATGGTATAGCCTACATTCTTGATGATGAGCTTTATGGTTGGGGGAGAGCTTTAGCATATCAGACAAGTAGTTGGGATGGGTGGCTTAGTTTAAATGCCTCATCGACTGGTTCTGAGTATGATTATGGGGTTACTAGAAATACTTCTAATCAAAAATTAGAAGGTTATGCTTGGGGTGGTGATGTTATTGGCTGGTTGAGTTTTAGTGGAGATGGTTATGCTGTGCAAACTTATGGGGGCGATACAACTGACCCTACTTCTTATATTGTCTCGCCAGACTCAGGAACTTGGTATGGTATTAATGATACTGATTTTGATATTCAGGTTTCTGATTATGACAATAATGGTGGTTCTGGCTTAGATTCAGATAGTTGTCAATATGCTGTTTATAATTTTGGTGCGTCTACTTCTTCTTCTGGTTGGTTGGATAATAG
>CAZXBN010000024.1:0-6598 GCA_964638845.1 uncultured Candidatus Saccharibacteria bacterium | reverse complement strand
TGCAACAACTACAGCAACTACAATGATTGAATTTACTGACGTTCAAACTATAAGTGAAGGTGATACAGTCACATTTACTTATGAGACAGATCTTTCTGGATTTGACACAGATGATAGTACAAACGATTATATTCAAACTTATATAGCTCAGACTTCAGGCGTATCTCATAGTGGTGCTGCTACTTCAGGTGCAGTTTCTGCTGACTTCATTTGGTCTGATAACTCAGGTACTTATGAACAAACAGATGTTGCTCACTGGATGAACGACTACTTACTTGATGAGCTTGATCTTAGTAAAATTAAGATTGATGCTTAATCTTAAGTAATGATTCCATCAAACTAGTCCTTGTTAGTTTAGGATGGATAAAAAAGAGCCCGTTTTGCGGGCTCTTTTTATTTTAATTAATTTTTTTGACACTTTTAATTAATAGTGTAAAAATAAGTTTACACTAAAAAGAAATGAAAATTCGAAAATTAATATTTACATTTTTAATTGGATTATTTTTTTTGCCTTCTTTTGTTCAGGCCGAAGAAGATTCTTTTTATATTAGTCCTGAATATGATATTGAGGGACGAGAAGAAATAGAGGTTCAGTCTTTAAGGGACGGAGTAAGTGTTCATTTTTATGTTGAAAAAGATTGGTGGAATGATTTAGATGAAATTACAAAATCAAAAGTTAAAATATCTGTTCGAGACTTAGATTTTGGTTTTAAATTTGATATTAAACCTACTTTAAATGAAACTTATGGGATAGAAAGAAGCCCTGGGATTGATGATAATGAGAATCTTTTTGTTGTTTTACATCAAATGAAAGAAAATTCTATTGGTTATTTTAGAAGTGCTGACGAATATTATAATTATCAGGTTTCTTCTTCTAATGAACATGAAATGGTCTATATTAATGCAGATAAAATTACTGATAATATCGCTTCGAGTTATTTAGCTCATGAATTTACTCATTTAATCACTTTTAATCAGAAAGATCAGTATGCAGTTACAGAAGAAACTTGGTTAAATGAAGCAAGAGCTGAATATGCTCCGACAATAATTGGTTATAATGATGAATACAAAGATAGTTATTTAGAAAGAAGGGTGGAGGATTTTTTAAAAGAACCTTCCGATTCTTTAACTGAATGGCAAGGGAAATCAGCTGATTATGGGGCTTTAAGCTTATTTACTCATTATTTAGTTGATCATTATGGGGAAAAGATTTTAAAAGACTCTTTACAATCAAAATATACAGGAATTGAAAGTCTTAATTGGGCTTTAGAAAAAAATGGTTTTGAAAAATCTTTTTCTGATATTTTCACTGATTGGACAATTGCAATAGCTATTAATGATTGTTCTTTGGGAAATAAGTATTGTTATAAAAATGAAAATTTAAAAAAAGTTAATGTTGTTCCTTTAATTAATTTTTTACCATTAAGTGGAAGGAGTACTTTAGGAACAACTCAAGAAACAAAAGATTGGGCGGGTAATTGGTTTAAATTTATTGGAGGGAAAGGAACCTTAAGATTAGAATTTGTAGGAGAAACAGATCAAAATTTTGTTCTTCCTTATATCGTTAAAACTTTATCAGGAGATTATAATATTGATTTTTTAGATTTAAATAATTTTCAAAGAGGTGTTGTTTCAATTCCTGAATTTGGAACTAATATTGGGTCTATTACTATTATTCCTTCAATCCAATCAAAAAAATCAAATTTTGATGAATCAGAAACCGCTTACCCTTTCTTTTGGGAGGTTTCTACTGCTATTGCAACTAAGGAAGAAAACCTTGATTATTTAGATAAATCAATTAGTTCAATGACTAAAGAAGAATTAGAAGATAAGATTAATGAATTAAAATCTCTTTTAAGCCAGCTTAAAGGCCAGGTAACGAAGATTGAAAGAGAAGAGGAAGAAGAAACTGTCTTGTGTCGAAGTTTTGATGAGAATCTCTATTTCGGCCTTAAAGATAACAATGATGTTACTTGTTTACAGCAGTTCCTAAGAACTCAAGAAGGTATTTATCCGGAAGGGTTAACAACTGGTAATTTTTATACTTTAACTCAAAAAGCAGTTATTCGTTTTCAGGAAAAGTATGCTGACGATGTTTTAAAGCCTTATGGTTTGGAAAAGGGAACTGGTTTTGTTGGTCCAAGTACTCGAAAAAAACTTAATGAATTATTAGGGGTTTAATAAAAAAAGCGTCTTTTGTATAGACGCTGGATTCATTTAACTAACGACCAAAAAACTTTTGGTCGCCCTTTTTTGTTATTATTTTTTCTTGATCTTTTTTTGACTAATCCTTTTTCTTTTAGTTCAATTAAATTGTCATAACAGGTAGTTCTAGCTATCCCTGTTTTTTTTATTATTTCTTTTCTTGTTAAACCCTTATCTTTTTTCAATATTTTTAATATTTCTTCTTGTTTAAAGGATAGTCTGTTTTTTGGCTTTTTGGTTGTCCAAAAAACCTTTGATCTATATTTACTTCTCTTTTTTTCTTTAACTCTAAAAACTTTCTCCTTTCTTTTAAGTCTTTTTAAGTGTTTATAGCATGTTGTTTCAGGAATATTGGTTTTTTCAGCGATAGTTTTTCTTCTTTGTTTTTCTTTTCCTTGAAGGAAATTTAAAATTTTTGATTCTTTATTGTTTGAAATTTTTTTTCACCTTATTTTGAAGTGCTATCTTTTTTATATTATTTTTTATTGATTTGTAAAATAAAAAAACACCTTAAATTACAAGGTGTGTTGCTTAACAGATAGCATACTGCAGATTATTTCTTTCTGCATTTTTTTCTACCTGTTTTTTAAAATAATCATCCCATTGGTTATCCCAAGGGAGATTATTTTTTTTCTTTTTGTGAATCTTCTTGTGGCATTTCGCACAAAGCAAAATGCCATTTTTTATACTATTAATTCGACTCCAATGCCATCCCAAAGTATATCTTGCATATGCTTTGGGGGTTATGTGGTGAACTTGCGAATTCTCATAGTTACCACATAACTGACATTCGAAGTCATCCCGGATTCTAATTATCATTTTCTGAACCCAGGAAAAACCAACATTATTTTTCTTTTTTCCTCTAATTCTGTCTTCCTCCTATAATGAACATGTTTTTATTTATAACACAATTTTTTTAAAAAGCAAGATAATTTTAAGTATAATAAAGTGAAAACGCTTTCGTGAGAAAGCGTTTTCAGTGTACCTGCTAAACTATATAAATACAGCCTTGCAGGTACATTCTTATTATTATTCTTAATTCTTATTTTGTCAATAGTAAAAAGATGTTATAATTATCTATTACAATAACTATAAAAAATAATATGGAGGAAAATACAATTCCACAACAAAGTAGTAATTCTAATATTATTGTTCCAATTATTGCTATTTTAATGATTTCTTTAGCTGGTGGTTGGTATTATGGTAGACTTCAATATGACAAAGCTTTTTCAGTTGGAAAAGAAGAAGGTAAAGCTGAAGGAATTGAAGAAGGTAAACAAATAGGAAGAGATGAACTTTTAGAAGAACAAGAACAAACGGTTGAAGAAGTAATTAATGAAATTCAAGAAGCAGCTAATCCTTATGATGATGTAACCGGAACTAATCCTTTTAGTGAGGGTTATGAAAATCCTTTTTCAGAATAATTATTTAACTAACTAAAATAATTATGAAAAAAATAAAATTAGTTGTCTTAATAAGTTTGTTCTTCTTTTTACCAATCATTACTTCAGCTCAAGAAATTGATTTTCCAGTTGAAGAGCTTGGTAATTGTGCTTCTGAAGAAGAATGTAAGGCTTACTGTGATAATTCTGACCACATTGAAGAATGTTTAAAGTTTGCAGTTGAACAAGGAAAAATGACTCAAGAAAAAGCAGATCGAATTTTAAGTATGGAAAAAGGAGAACTGGAAGGACCAGGAGGATGTAAAACAAAAGAAGAGTGTAAAGCTTTTTGTGAAAAAGATGAAAATATAGATGCTTGTCTTCAATTTAGTATAGATAATGGAATGATGACTCAAGAAAAAGCTGAAAAAATTAAAGAAAGAATAAAGCAAAGAGGTCCAAGGAAAGAAAGACCAGAAGAAGGCCCAGGCGGCTGTACAACAAAAGAAGAGTGTAAGGCTTACTGTGATAACCCTGATCACGTAGAAGAGTGCTTAGAGTTCTCTGTTGAGCAAGGAAGAATGACTCAAGAAGAAGCTGATAAGGTTCTTGAAAAAATTAAAAAAAGAGAAATTTTAAGAGAAAAAGAGAAAGAAGTTGATCAAGAGTTTGATTTTGAAGAAGGACCAGGTGGTTGTTCTTCAAAAGAAGAATGTAATAAATATTGTAATAAATTTGAACATTTAGAAGAATGTTTAAATTTTGAAGTTGAACAAGGAATGATGACTCAAGAAAAAGCAGATAAAATTTTAAAAAAAGAAAGAGCTAAACAAAAAGAAGCTGGTAATATTACTCCTGGTCAAGTTAATTCAATTTTACAAAAAGTAGGAGGAGGACCAGGTGGTTGTAGAAGTCAAAAAGAATGTGATTCTTATTGCCAAAATAAAGAACATGCAGAAGAATGTGTTGAGTTTGCTAAAGAACATGGTTTAATGTCGGAAGAAAAAGCTGAAAAAATTAAAAATGGTTTAGCAGTTGGTAAAAAATTAAAAGATCAGGGAGGACCAGGAGGATGTAAAACAAAAGTAGAGTGTAAAGCTTACTGTTCTAAAGAAGAAAATAGAGAAGAATGTATTAATTTTGGAAAAGAGCATGGAATGATGACTTCTGAAAAAGCAAAACAATTAAAAGACCGAATTAAAGTTGAAAGAGATCTTCAAACTAAAGGAGGTCCAGGTGGTTGTTCTTCAAAAGAAGAATGTAAGGCTTACTGTTCTAAAGAAGAAAATAGAGAAGAATGTCTTAATTTTGGTAAAAAGCAAGGTCTTATTGACGACCAAAAATTAAAAAGAATTAAGGATATTCAAAAATTAAAAGCAAGAAGAGATATAGAAATGCAAAGAAAAAAAGAAATGATGAACCAAAAGGGTGAACCTCCGGAAGGAGAGAATATTCAAAAGAAAAAAGATATGGATTCGTCTAAGGGACCAGAAGGTTATGAAGATATGGATAAAAAACCAAAAGATCAATTACCACCAGAAGATAAAAATAAAGATTCTGGAGATATGATACCAACTGATGAAAACAAGAAATTACCTAATGGAGAAGAATTAGAAGATGTAGGAGGTTTTGGACCACAAGGATTTATTAAAGACTTAAGAAATTTTGTTGCTAATTTGAGTTTTATAACAAAGTAAAAGTCTTAAGTCAGGAAAGATAAAAACCACGATTTTACTCGTGGTTTTTTAATTTCGTTTAATTGTGTATTGGGTATTGTTTTTTGTAGGCATAAAATAAATCTCTCCAATTTCTGAGCCAGTTTCTTATCGTTTTTTGATCTTTAAAAAGGGGGGTTAATTTTTCTTTTAAATGCTTATCTTCCACTTTTTCTAGCTTAGTATTTAAAGCCATAAATAATTCTTTAAGACTTTTAAATTTAAAGTTTTTTTCCTTCAAGTATTTTAAATTAGGAGTAATTTGTTTTTGCATATACCAAATTAAATCATAAATATCTTCCGCCTTATAGCCAAAAAGCTTTTTTCCTCTTTTTCTTTCTCTTCTCCCTAAAACAGCAGCTATTTTGCTAGCCATTAAATTTTCTATAGTGTAAGTTTTAATAAGAAAAGGAAGAGGCCATTTTTTATTTAAAATTGGTAGCTTCTCCGTTTCAGCCTTTTTAGATTTAAAGATATTTAAATCTATTTTTATATGAATTTTAGGAGAAGCAGTAGAAATTTTTAACTTTTCAGCAATTTCAAATTTTAATTTAACACCTCTGTTTTTTCTAATTGTAATTTCTAAAATAGAAGAATTAACATTGTATTCCTGTTCGAAGTGTTTTAATAGTTCCTCTTTTATTTTTTTGAGATTTGGTAGTTCTTCAATCTCAAAATCTAAATCAACAGACATTCTGTCTAGATTATGGCAAATTCTTAAAACAGATCCTCCGTACATGGTCCATTTTGAATATTCAGGATGGTTATAAATAAAATTTAGAACATAATAGTGTAGTTCTTCTTTAATAATGTTTCTCTGAACTAAAGCATTAGGTATTTCTTTTTTTATTTCTTTAATTTTCTGTTTTAATCTAGCGGTTAGAATATCTTCCATGTTATTTTGTTTTCTTTTAATAATTTTTTAAATTCTTTTTTTGATTTATTATCCATTTCTTCTGTGTCAATTCTTAACCTTTTAAGAATATCTGGTTCGAAAGTTCTAAACTGATTAGTATTTAAATAAATTAAATCAAATAAAGCTTTAGCAGGGGAAGCAATTAAATAATCAAAACCTAGTCTTGATTTTATTGAAGAGAATCCTTTAAATAGTTTATTTTTAATTGATCTATAGGTAAAATTACCTGCTTTATTTGAGTAATCCCTTGTTACCTTAGTCGTTACTGATGTGACAGTATTAATAACATTAGTTGTCATATTATAGTAATCTAAAGCAATCCAAGAGCTAACATAGGAAGGTCTTCTTGACTGGTTGGCTATATAAAAAATATAACCAAT
>CAZXBN010000023.1:0-6922 GCA_964638845.1 uncultured Candidatus Saccharibacteria bacterium | reverse complement strand
AGAGTAATAAAGATACACCAAAAAGAAATGTTTCTAAGATGTTACTAATTAATGAAAGCATTTTTTTATTTAATTATAATAATTTACCTTGATATAGTTTTTTCTTGATTCTTAAGGCTTCCTCCTTTCCTTTTTTAGTTAAAGAAAAGCTGGTTTTTGGATTTCCTTGGATCAACCTCTCTTCTCTCAAACTTCTTAAAGGGCGGCTTAATTTTCTAGAGTCAGGCCAATTATGCTCTTTAAAAGAAATTAATTGAGGAGCTAATTTAAAACATTTTTCTAATAATTTTTCAAAACCTATATTTTCCTTCTTCTTTTCTAATAAATATAAAGCTAAAACTATTAAATCGTTAATTGATGTTTTTTGATTAATTTTCCCCTGAAATTTTTCACTCATAATATTGCATTTTATCCTTTTTAGTGGCTAGTTTCAAATTTGTGGGCTTAATTGGATTTGAACCAATGACTTTTGCAATGTGAATGCAATACTCTACCCCTGAGTTATAAGCCCTTCTATTATTAAAATATATTTTTTAAGCTTTTACAATTTATTTGTTAATTTAGTAAAAACATTTTAAAATGACTATAATGAGAATCTTTGAATTTATCTTTAATCCAAAACTTAAAAAGGACTTAATTTTTGATAGCTTTTGTTATAAGCCAGAAAATATTTACGAAAAAGATAAGGGTCATCTTTGTATGGTTGGTCTTTTAAGGAATACATTACCAACCAATATTTATCTTATAAAAAAAATTGCAAGAATGATTAAGGATAAGTACTTTAAATCTACTGATTCAGATTTGCATAAATCTTTTAAAGATTCTTTAAAAGTAGTTAATAGATTTTTAGCAAGGAAATCAAATAATGGTGATACTAGTTGGCTTGGTAATTTAAGTTTTTTAGCTCTTTCTTTAAAAAAAAGAAGATTGTTTTTTTCCAAAACAGGAGATATTAAGTTTTTAGTTGTTAGAAATAAAGAGATTATAGATATAGACGAAAAAACAAAATATAATGAAGTTTCCACTTACCCAGTTAAGGTTTTTGCTAGAACTATTTCAAGTAAACTTTCCAAGAAAGACTTTATTTTAATTTTAACAAGAGAAATTTACGACTATCTAAAAAAGAAAAAAATACTTAAGAAAATCATAGAACCTAATAATTTTAACGAAAAAGAAATTAGAAAAATTTTGAAAAAAAGAAAGAAAGAGATTTCAAGAGTTAAAGGTGTTTTTTTAGGTATCTCTTTACGCGATATTCAAAAAGAAAAATCTAAAAAAACAACTTTAAAAAAATTAAAGGATGTTCCTTGGAAAAAAATGTTTAATTCTTTTTCCGAATCTCTACAAAAAAAAGGTTTTCCAAAAATAAAATTTCCAACTCCAAAGAAGAAAAAATTAAAATTAAAAGCATTTAAAAAGGACTTATCATTTTTTTCTAGAAAAATTAAACCTTTTTTTACTTCTAAAAAAGCTCTTTTTTTAGTCCCAATCTTTTTATTAGTTATTGGTTTTAGTTTTTACAATATTGAAAAGAGAAATCAAATCAAAACGTATAAAGAAGAACTATCAATTGTGAATAATAAAATTTCTCAAGCAAACGAAATTCTTTCTGATAAGAATTCTAATCCTGAACTATTAAGAGACGCTAATAATTTACTTCAAGAATCTTGGATTACTCTTTCTTCTCTAGAAGAAAAATCAAAAGGGTCTTCTGAAGAATTAAGCAGTTCAATTAATTCCTCTCAGGAAGAGATTGAACCGATATTAAAGGAAATTAATAATATTCAGGATATTGATAACCCAAGTTTATTTTTTAGTTTTAAAAAAGACGATTTTCAACCTCAAAAAGTTATCAGTCTAAATAATGATTTTTACTTTTCTAGTCCTGAAAATAAAAAAATAATTTCTTTAGATAATAAAAAAGAAGGTCAAACAATTCAAATTAATAAAAAAATTAATAGTTTGTCTATAATAAACAATAGACTTGTTCTCTTCTCGAAGCCCAATCAAATTATTACTTTAAAAAATAATTTTCCAACCTATTATTCTTTAAACGATAAAGATTTAAGTTATGATTTTTTTAATACTTTTGCTAATAATCTTTATTTCTTAAATAAGGAAACTGGTAAAATTATTAAACACCCCTTCCTTGGTAATTTAACATGGGGATCTGGTAAGGATTGGTTTTCTTCTGATGAAGATTTAGAAAAAAATAAAGGTACTGAAAGCTTTACTATCGATCGTTCTATTTGGGTTTTAAACAATAATAAAATATACGAATATTATACTGGAAAACTTAAAAAAGAAATTAGTTTAGACATTTTTCCAAAAGTAAAATCTTTAGCAAAAATAAAAACTACTTCAAATATTTCGAATATTTATCTTCTCGAGCCTAAACAAAAAAGGATAATCATTTTAGATAAGTCCGGTGAATTTAAAAAGCAGATTAGAAGCGATAAGTTTAATAATTTATCAGATATAGAAATTTCTAGTGATGAAAAAGAATTGTTTATTTTAAGTGGTAGTAATTTTTACAAAATAGAACTATAAAAAAAGAAGTAATAAAAAAGCCTAAGAAAAATCTTAGGCTTTTTTTAGTTGAAAATATTTTATTTAAGTTCAACTGTAGCTCCAGCGTCTTCGAATTGTTTCTTGATTTTTTCTGCTTCTTCTTTCTCAACAGCCTCTTTAATTGTTTGAGGCTCGGAAGCAATAGCGTCAGCCAAATTCTTTGAGTCTTTAAGGCCTTTCTTAGTAATATCTCTTATTGCCTTAATTACTTGGATTTTCTTACCACCTAATTCAGAAATTACAATATCGTAAGCGCTTTTTTCTTCTTCTTTTCCTCCTTCTGCTCCAGCTCCAGCTCCGCCTGCTCCAGCAACTACTTGAGGGGCAGCTGAAACACCAAATTTATCTTCAAGTATTTCGACTAATTCTGCTAAGTCTAAAACACTCATTTCTTCAATTTCTTTAACAATATCTTTAAATTTTGCAGGAACTTTAACTTTCTTTTCTTCTTTTTTCTCTTCTTTCTTTTCTTCTTTTTTCTCTTCTTTCTTTTCTTCTTTTTTATTTTTTTTATCTTTTGTCATAATTTTTTAGATTATATTAATATTATTTATTTTCTTTAATTGCATTTAATGCAAAAACTAAACCTTTAATATTATACTCTAAGCTTCTTACAAGACCAGTAAGAGGTGAAGAAACACTTCCAACTAATCTTCCTAAAAGCTCTTCTTTTGATGGTAATTGTGCTAATTCAATGAATTTTTCTTTGTTTTCGAATTGATTATCAAAGAATCCTCCTAAAATTTTAAGATGGTCACTTTCTTTAGTAAAATTATAAATAGTTTTAGCAGGAAGAATTTTATCTTTAAATCCGAAGATTAAGCCTATCTCCCCTTCTAACTCTTTAATATTTTTATCTAAATCGTTTTCATCTAAAGCAATTTGAATTAAGGTCTTTTTTGCTACCTTAAATTCACCATCAACTTCTCTTAATTTTCTCCTTAATTGAAGACTTTCATCAACTTTAAGACCAGAAAAATCAACGATTAACATTGTTGTTTGGTCTTTCATCTTTTTCTTCAATTCTTTAACTGTCTTTTCTTTTTGTTTTCTTGTTTTTGGCATTTTTTTAATAAAAAAACTGTGGTTAAAACCACAGACATCGACATCTTAAAAATTGAGTTTTTCCTCGGCAGGTCTTATTGTTCGCCTGCTGTCTGTGGATATTACAATTATGCTATATTTTTTAAGTTATTTTGTCAATAATTTAACAATCTTTTTTCCAAAAAGATCAGCTACTTCTGGTCCTCTTGCAGTAATAATATTGTCGTCTTTAACAACTGACTTGGCTTTGCAAATTGCTTTGTTTTTCTTTAATGTTCGGACTGGAAATTGATCCATTGGAGAATTCCAAACTGTTGCTTGCTTATTTTTTAAAATTCCTGATCGAGCTAAAATTACTGGAGCTATACAAATTCCACCTATTATTTTTCTTTCTTTATTAGCTTTTTGTAAAAGACTATAAGACTCTTTATTGTCTAGATTTGGCAAGCAACCTCCTCCTCCAATAAAAATAATAGCTTGGTATTCTTTAAGGTTAACCTCTGAAATTGTTTTATTAATATTGATTGTCTTACCAAAAACTCCAATTGCTATTCCTTTTTTATTTGAAATTGTTTCTGTTTGTATTTCGGACTCCTCAATTATTTTTTTAGGCACTAGATATTCTCTATCTTGAAAGTCTCGAAAACCAATAACAATTAAAACTTTTTTCATTTTAAATATTTTAATTTATCAATATTATGCTCTTGAAGTGTTTTATTAAACATTGTTTCTCCTTTTGGTGTTGAAAGATAGTACCAAAAATCTGATTCTTCTGGATAAATTGCAGCGATAATACTTTCTAATCCTGGGTTACAAATTGGTCCTAAGGGTAGCCCTCTATATTTATAGGTATTATACAAAGAATTTATCTCTTTGTCTTTTTTTAAAATTTCCGACTTTTTTCCAGTTATATATAAGAGAGTGGCATCAACTTGTAACGGTACTTTATTATTTAATCTTTTCCAAAGAATTCCAGAAACTATTTTTTTATCTTCTTTTTTAGATACTTCTCTTTCGATCAAAGAAGCCATTGTAATAATTTCAAAAATGTTTCTTTGTTTTCTTTTGATTTCTTTTTTTAAATCACTTGTTAGTTTTTGATCGAAATTAATTAAGGATTTATTAATAAAATCTTTTAATTGGAAGTTTCTTTCTAGCTCGTAAGTATCTGGAAAAATAAAACCTTCTAAAGATATGTTTTCTGGTTTTTTGTCTAAAAAAGAATGATCAAATTTTTGAGGTTTAGGATAATTAGTTTTAGAAAGATCCTTTGCTGGTAATCCAGCTAATTCAAAAAATTCTTCTGCTTGAAATAAGCCATTGTTTTCAAAATACCAGGCAATATCTCTTAAATTCCAACCTTCAGGAATTGTTAAAATTACTTTTTCGGTCTCTCCTTTAATTATTTTCTGAGCAATTTTATAGGGTGGTTTAGAGGCGTTAAAAATATAGTTACCAGCTTGAAGATTTGGTCTATTTCCACTACCAAAAATATAAATTTTAAACAATAAAGAATTATTGATAAGTCCTTTTTCTTTTAACTTGTTCCCTATATCAGAAACACTATCTCCTTGTTTAATAGTAACTTTAACCTCTTTATTTGGACCTTTTGAAAAAAAGATATTTTGTCCAAAAATAATAATAAAAATTAAAATAATTAAAAAAAATGTTTTCTCTATTTTTTTATTCATATCTTAAAGCATCAATTGGAGATAGATTAGCAGCTTTTTTAGCTGGATAAATTCCAAATATTAAACCAACTGTTGCTGAAACTCCGACTCCTAATAGTATTGAATTAATTGGTAAAAAGAAACCCCAAGAAGTTCCTAATAAGTTACTAAAAATTAAGGAAGCAATATAGGAAAGACTAGCTCCTAAAAGAATTCCTAAAACCCCGCCAATAATTGTTAAAAACATTGATTCTAACAAGAACTGAATTAAAATATTTTTCTTTGTTGCTCCAAAAGACTTTCTAATTCCAATTTCTCTAGTTCTTTCTGTTACTGAAACCAACATAATATTCATAATTCCAATCCCACCAACAACTAAAGAAATAGCAGCAATTGAGGAAATAAAAACGGTTAAAATATCAGTAATTGTTGAGATTATTTCTGTGAATTGCTTTTGAGATAAAACAGTAAAGTCATCATTAGTAGAACTTTTAATATTATGAGTAATTCTTAAAGTTGAAGCAATATTTTCAACAGCTTGATCGATTAATTCTTCACTACTTACCTTAATGTTGATTTCATGATAATGATCAATACCAAGAATTTGTTTTTGGGCCGTTTCTATTGGTATGTAAATTATTTCATCTAGATTTGTACCTCCGTAACGTCCCTTTTCTTCCATTACCCCAATTACTTTAAAGCTTCTTTTATTGATTTTTACTGTTTCATTAATAATATCTCCATCTCCAAAAAATTCATCCATAATATCATAACCAATAACTACAACTCGCGACATACTTTTGTTTTCTTGTTCATCGAAAAAACGCCCTTTGATTGGGTTAATATTATTTACAGCTGGTAAATTTGAGGTTGTTCCACTAAAAGTTACTTTTTTATCATGACCTAAGTAACTTAAAACGGCTTGTCCAGCTACTCCAGGCATTACTTCTTCAGCAGAAGGGACATTTTTTTTCTTACTCAATGCTTCAACATCTTGTTCGTCTAAAGTTGTAATTGATAATTCAAAAACCGGTCTTTCGTCTTCCGAAGACTTACCTGGAATTACTGAAATTAAATTAGAGCCTAATCCTTCAATTTTACCTAGAATTAGATCCTGTGCCCCTTCTCCAATCGACATCATAGCAATAACAGCAGCAATTCCGATAATAATTCCTAAAGCAGTTAAAACCGATCGAAGCTTATTCGCCCTAAGACCACTTAAAGCTATTGAAATAGAATGTCTTAATTTCATTTTAGTAAAGAGTTGTTATCTTTAGCAATCAATCTTTTCTTAACTTTTTTACTGTTACACTTACTTTGATTTTTTTTTTCATAATTCCCACCATTTTTCTTTATCCTCGATAGCTAAAGAAATCTTGAGATAATAAAAGGGCAGCTCCCCAATCATTTCAGCAAAATCAAATAATTTAACAGCATCCTTTTCAGTTGTTAGTATTAAATCTGCCTGAGAAGCAGAATACTGATCAAGTAAAGTTAATAAATCTTCTTTCTGATAATTGTAGTGATCCTTAAATATCTTATAACTGACTACCTCAGCCCCGGCATTTTCTATACTTTTTGCAAAAGCTTCAGGGCTTCCAATTCCAGAAAAAGCAAAAACCTTTTTCTCCTTTAAA
>CAZXBN010000022.1:0-7204 GCA_964638845.1 uncultured Candidatus Saccharibacteria bacterium | reverse complement strand
AAAAAGGATTGGGAAACAATTGAAGAAAAAATTAAAAAAAGAATTGGAAAAGCAAAAGAAAAAGCTGATAAGATTATTAAAAAGGCTCAAAAAAAAGCTGCTTCGATTAAAAAAAGAGCTGAAAAAAAGGAAAGGGAAGAAAAAGAAAAAAGATTAAAAATAAATGAATCTTTATTAAAAAAAGCAGAAAGACTAGACAAAAGAGTTGATCAATATGAAGAAAAAGAGGAAAAATACAAGAAAAGAGTTAAAGATCTTAAAAAGATTAGAAAGAAAGTTGAAAAGCTTAACGATAAAACTCTTCAAAAACTAGAAGAAGTTGCTGATTTAAGCAAAGAAGAGGCAAGAAAAAGGATTCTTGAAAAGACAGAAGACAAATATAAAGTCGATATCCTTAAAAGAATTAAAAAACTTGAAAAGGAAGGGCACGAAAAATATCAAAAAAGAGCAAAAGAAATATTATCATCTACAATTCAAAAATGTGCCCTTGATCAATCACAAGAAATTACGACAAGTACTATTGATCTACCAAATGAAGACATTAAAGGAAGAATAATTGGAAAGAACGGAAGAAATATTAGAGCTTTTGAAAGAGAAACTGGAGTCGAGTTAATAGTTGATGAAACTCCTGAATCAGTTGTTATTTCAAGCTTTAATCCAGTTCGAAGACAAATTGCTAAAAAAGCTTTGGAGGATTTAATTTTGGACGGGCGAATTCAACCAGCTAGAATTGAGAAAAAGGTTGAGGAAGCAACCAAAGAAATTAATAAACAAATTAAAAAAGCTGGAGAAACAGCTGCTTACCGACTTGATTTTGTAGATTTAGACCCTCAATTAATTAAATTATTAGGAAGATTGAAATTTAGAACAAGTTATGGACAAAATGTTTTATTGCACTCTATTGAAGTAGCTTACTTAGCAACAGGATTAGCAGAAGAGGTTGGAGCTGACCCAGAGGTCTGTAAAAAGGCTGGCTTACTACACGATATCGGAAAAGCTGTTGATCATGAAATTCAAGGATCCCACGTCAATATTGGTGTTAAAATATTAAAAAGGTTTGGAATTAAAGAAGAGGTTATTAACGCAATGAAGTCACATCACGAGGATTATCCTTATACTTCAATTGAAAGTATTTTAGTTCAAACAGCTGACCAAATTTCAGGAGCAAGACCAGGAGCAAGAAAAGACACCTTAGAAAGATACCTTCAAAGATTAGCTGATCTTGAAGAAGTTGCTGAATCTTTTAGAGGAACTAAAAAAGCTTGGGCTTTACAAGCGGGAAGAGAAATCAGAGTTTTTGTTAAGCCTGATCAAGTTAGTGATTTAGAAGCAAAAAAATTAGCTAAAAAAATCAGTAATAAGGTCCAACAAGAACTTAAGTATCCAGGCGAGATTAAAGTAACCGTTATTCGAGAGACTAGAATTGTTGAACACGCTAGATAAAAAGAAAAACCCATCAAGTTGATGGGTTTTTTAATTAGATAAAAACTTACTATCTTTTAAATAAAATCGCCAAAGACGATTAACATCTTTTTCTTTGGCGTAATCAATTCCAATTCTTTTTCCTTTACTAATTTTTAAGTCTTTTTCTTTTCTTTTAGTAAAAAATATTTTACTTTTTGGAGAACATAAATCTTTCCCTGAAAGTTTAGGAGTAAAATTAAAAGCCTGAGATAATATTCCTGGACCAGAAGATAATTTTTCTGGATTTTTTTGAATTACTTCTTGGTCTAAATTTCTAAATTTAGCCATTAATCTTTTTCCTTTAATTGGCTCTAAAGAGCGAATCAAGACAGCACTTCCTTTTCCTTTTGGTTCTGTTACTACACAAAAAAGAGTGTGGATTCCATAAATTAAATAAGTATAAGCTAAGCCGGGTTTTCCATACTGAACTTCTGTTCTTGGAGTTCTTTTTTTGTAAGCATGAGAAGCACTATCAATTGCTCCAACATAAGCTTCTGTTTCCGTTACCTTTCCAATAATTGGTTCTTTTTCTCTTAAATTTACAAGATAACAACCAATAAGATCTTTAGATACTTGAACCGTAGATCTTTTAAAAAAAGGTTTTTTAAGTTTTTTAGTCATAATGTAATTTTTAATTTAACTGCTTATAACAAAATAATCAAATAATTTTTGAACTAATTTAAACTATGATATAATTTTCTTAATGGAAAAAGAAACTAAAAACATCTTAAATAAATTAAAAAAAATCTTTAAAACAAAAAAGGAGGTTTCTTTTTGTTATTTGTTTGGTTCTTTTGCTTACGAAAATTTTAATTCTGAAAGCGATGTTGATATTGCTGTTTTTTTAAAAAAAGATGATGATGAATATTTTTTTAAAAAAAGAATTTTATTAATAGAAGAACTAGAAGGATTTTTGAATAAATCTGTTGAAGTTGTTATTCTTAACGAAATAGAATCAATTCTTTTTAAATTTGCAATTATTAAAGAAGGAAAAGTAATTCTTGAAAGAGATCATGAGGTAAGAGTAGATTTTGAATTCAAAACTATGAAAGAATATTATGATTTTAAACCATTTTTAGATAAATACAATAAAGCCTATATTAAAAGAGAGCTCTCTAAAACAAACTAAAATGACAAACATTACCCAACAAAAAATACTGGAAAAACTACAAAGCTTAGATGAATATTTAAAAAATCTTAAAATTTTACAAAAAGAAATTAAAAGTGAAAAACAATTTTTAAATGATTTTCACTACTATGGATTAACAGAAAGATATTTACAACTTGCCTCTCAATGTTTAATTGATGTTTTAGATTTAATTATTATCGAACAAAAAATTAAAAAACCTGATAATAGAAAAGAGGTGATTTCTTTACTTTATAATCAGAAAATTATTTCCGAAGAATTAGCTTCTCGACTTGAAGGAATCTCCGGATTTAGAAATATTTTGGTTCATGAATATGGAAAAATTAATAGAAAAATGGTTTATAAAAATTTAAATAAAAATATTTCAGATTTTGAAAAATTTAAAAAGGAAATTTTAAACTGGATTAACTAGAAAAGTTTTAAAATTAAAAAAGAGGTAAAAAACCTCTTTTTTTATTATCCTTATTGGAGCGGGTGAAGGGATTTGAACCCTCATCATGGCCTTGGAAGGGCCAGATAATAGCCATTATACGACACCCGCGTGTCGGGGCACCGAGATTCGAACTCGGATTAAATCCTCCCAAAGGACTCGTGTTGGCCGTTGCACTATGCCCCGAAAATTATATAAATTATTTTTATCACTTTAAATTGATTCAGTCAATTGAAAATTTTATTTTTAAAAATAATTATATTATGATTATTTTATATGAAGCGTAAAGAAAAAGAAAAAGCAATCAAATTAAGAAAGAAGGGAAAGAGTTATAGTGAAATTCTTAAAAAAGTAAATGCCTCAAAGGGAACAATAAGTAACTGGTTGAGAGATATAAAACTAACAAAAAAACAACAAAAAAGATTGATAAAAAAATCACAAAAACACCTCTATGACTACGCGAAGAAAAAACAAAGAAAGAAGAAAGAAAAAATTAAAAGAATTACTAAAAAATCACAAAAACAACTAAAAAATCTTACAAAAAACCCTTTATTTCTACCAGGTTTAATGTTATATTGGGCGGAAGGTGATAAGTCCGAACAAGGATATTGTGTTAAATTTACAAATTCTGATTCGGCGATGATTAAATTTATGATGAATTGGTTTAGAAAAATATGTAAAGTACCCGAAAATAAGTTTAGAATATCAATACAAATCCATAGCTTAAATTGTAATAAAAAAGTTAAAAAGTATTGGTCTAAAATTACAAATATTCCAACATCACAATTTTATAAGAGCTACGTTAAAAAAACCTCTTTAGGACAGAGGAAGAATAAGCCTTATAATGGTACTTGCGCAATTCGAATTAATGATATAGATTTATTAAGAAAGATAAAAGGTTGGATTTTAGGATTTAAAAAAAATTACAAAAGAAGCCCTCGTAGCTTAATGGATAAAGCAGGACTCTTCTAAAGTCAAGACTAGGGGTTCAACTCCTCTCGAGGGCACACCTTTTTAATATAAATTACATCTTTTTAAATTAAAAAAAGATGTTATAATAAAAAAAATTATGAAACAAGAAATAAAACAAAAAATTATAGACGAGTTTAAAACTCATGAAGATGATACTGGATCACCGGAGATTCAGATTGCTTTACTTACTAGAGAAATTCAAGACCTCTTAAGTCATTTAGACGACCATCCTAAGGATGTTCACTCAAAAAGAGGTTTACTTAAAAAAGTAGGGGAAAGAAAAAAGCTTTTAAGATATCTTAAAACAAACAACAAAAAAAGATATAAAAAGCTTATCAAAAATTTAGGGTTAAGAAAATAAAATGCAACAAATTAAACACCCGGGTCAAAAAGTAGCTCTTTTAATTGATGCTCAAAACCTTTATCATTGCGCTAAAAATTTATACAAAGGAGCAAAAGTTAATTTTTATGAGGTTTTAAAATCCTCTGTCGCTGATCGAATTTTAATTAGAGCTCTTGCTTATGTAATTCGAACAGAATCAGGAGAAGAAAAACCCTTTTTTGAAGCTTTAGAAAAGTTAGGAATCGAAACAAGAGTTAAAGATTTACAAAAATTCAAAAGTGGAGCTAAAAAAGCAGATTGGGATGTTGGGATAGCTGTTGACGCTATTCGAATATCGCCAGGAGTGGATACTGTTGTTTTAGCTTCTGGTGATGGTGATTTTTTACAACTTGTCGAATATCTTAAAAATCACGGAAAAAGAATTGAAGTTATTTCCTTTGGAAAAGCCACTTCTTCAAAACTTAAAAAGGAAGCAGACGAATTTATCGATATGGGAAAAGATACTAAGAAATACCTTTTAAAATAAAATGAAAAACAAATTTAAAATTTCTATTGGTGGACGAGAGCTAATTGCTAATACAGAAAATATAGTAGAGCAAGCTAATGGCTCTGTTTTTTTACAATATGGAGAAACGTTAGTTTTATCAACAGTTTCAATGAATAATTCTGACGCCGATGTTGATTATTTTCCTTTGGTCGTTGATTATCGAGAAAAACATTATGCTAAAGGAGAGATAATGGGGTCAAGATTTAGAAGAAGAGAAGGAAGACCATCCTATAATGCTACTTGTAATGGAAGATTAATTGACCGTTCAATTAGGCCTCTTTTTCCAAAAGGAATAAAAAGAAGAGTTCAAGTGGTAGACACTGTTCTTTCTTTTGATAAAAAGAATGATCCTGCTACTTTAGGATTAATTGCCTCTTCAATTGCTCTTGCTATTTCTGATGTGCCTTGGAATGGACCAATTGCAACGGCTAGAATTGGAAAAATTAAAAACAATTTCATTCTTAATCCTACTTTTGAAGAAAGAAAAGAATGCGAACTTGATATTGTTTTTGCTGTTTCGGAAATAGACGGAAAATTAAAGATTAACATGATTGAAGGAAACTCTAGTGAAGTAAATCAAAAAGATGTAATGAAGGCTTTTAGTTTAGCAAAACCTCATTTAAAAAAGATTTTAGATTTTGAGAAAAAGATTATTAAAGAAGTTGGAAAAGATAAAATTAAATTCGAGAAAGAAGACAAAAGCAAGCTTGAAGAAAAATTTAGAAAACTTGTTAAAGGAAAATTAGAAAAAGCTCTCTACACTAAGAATAAAACCGAAAGAAGTCAAAAGATTGAAAACCTTAAAGAAGAACTAATTGATTCAATTGATGAAGAGAACACTGAAGAGAAAAAATATGTTAATCAATTTTTTGAAAAAGAAATTGATGATTTAATGCATCAAAAAATACTTGAAGGAGAAAAAAGGTTTGATGGTCGAGATCCTGACGATGTTAGAGATTTAAAATGTCGTGTTAATTTTTTACCTCAAGTTCATGGTTCTGGATTATTTGAACGTGGACTAACCAAAGTATTGTCTGTTTTAACCTTAGGCAGTCCTGGTGATGCAAAATTAATAGACGATTTAGAAAATGATGAAAAGAAAAGATTTATGCATTTTTATAACTTTCCTCCTTACTCAGTTGGCGAGGCAGGATTTATGAGAGGTCCAAGAAGAAGAGATATTGGACACGGAACTTTAGGTGAAAACGCTTTAAGAAGCCTTATCCCTTCTAGTGAAGAATTTCCTTACACAATTCGTATTGTATCGGAAGTATTATCTTCAAACGGATCAAGCAGTCAAGCTTCTATTACTGGTTCTTCTTTAGCCTTAATGGATGCTGGTGTACCAATTGAAAGACATGTTACTGGAATAGCTCTTGGATTGGTTAGTAACGAAAAAGGGGATTACAAAATCTTAACTGATATTCAAGGACCAGAAGACCATTATGGAGACATGGATTTTAAAGTGGCTGGAACAGAAAAAGGAATTACTGCTATCCAAATGGATATTAAAATTGATGGGATTTCAGAAAAAATTATGAAAGAAACCCTTCAAAAAGCAGAGAAGGCAAGATTAAAGATATTAAAAGAAATGAATAAGGTTATTCCTGAAGCTCGAAAAGAACTTTCTCCTAATGCTCCTCGAATTATTAGCTTAAAAATTGAAGAAGATAAAATTGGAACCTTAATTGGACCAAAGGGAGAAACTATCAATGAAATTACTGAAAAATATGACGTTACTATTGATATTGAAGATGACGGAACTGTTTTTCTAACTTCTGAAAACAAAGATAACGCTAAAGACGCTTTAGAATATATTAAAAAAATTACAAAAGAAGTAAAAATAGGAGAGGTTTACAAAGGAGAAGTTAAAAAAACATTAAACTTTGGAGCTTTTGTAGAAATTATTCCCGGGACTGAAGGGTTAATTCATATTTCAAAGCTTTCAAAAGGAAGAGTCAATAAAGTAGAAGATGTAGTTAAGAAAGGAGATACTGTTAAAGTTAAAGTTATCTCGATTGATAAAGACAAAGGTGAAATAAACCTATCTTTAATCAAAAAATAATTATGGAGAACAAAAAACCAAAAGATCTAGAAAAAGAAATTTTGGGATTAGAAAAAGAGGGGAAAAAAGAAGAAAAGGAAAAACCCTTAAAAAACATCGAAAAAGAAAACAAAAACCTTAAGAAAAGAAAAGTTACGAAAGAAGAAAAAAAAGATCTTAAGCCAAAAAAAACTAAAAAAGAAACGAAAAAAGAAACGGAAGAAACTGGATTTATTGGCTAAAAGAAAAAAAAAAAA
>CAZXBN010000021.1:4987-7319 GCA_964638845.1 uncultured Candidatus Saccharibacteria bacterium | reverse complement strand
GCGTTATAAGACAAACTATTGTATATTTAACTAAAGTTTGTTTTATAAGACAAAGAACTAGTAACTTTGTTAACGTTTTTTCGAATAGCATTCATTGAAGTAGCTACAAAGATTGGTTTTCGAGAATATTTTAAAAAGAAATTTAAATTTTTAATATTTTTATTGTTAGCAGTAAAAATTAAAAAATCTTTTCCTTCCTGGAAGTATTTTTTTAAAATCTTTTTAATTTTTTCTTTAACTTCTTTTTTTCTATCTCCAACAATAACAATAGCTGGTATCTTCTTAAAGAAAAAACTAATTTTTGAAAAGATATTACTCTTCATAGTCAAATGGTATTTGATATTGACGGATAATATATTCAGCTAATTCTTGAAAAACAGGAATTGCTGAATATTCAGCTGTTTTTGTGTTTGGGTTATCTAATTTAACTAAAATTAAAAATTCAGGATTGTAAGCTGGAGCAAAACCAATAAACGATTGGATTGTTTCTTCAGAGTATCCCCCCTTTTCTATTCCCAACGACCCATAAGATACTTGAGCAGTCCCAGTTTTACCAGCAATAAAATAACCAGGAACTTTTGCTTTTTTTCCAAAACCATTTTCAATAACACTTATCAACATTGAACTAACTTTTGAAGCAGTTTCTTTAGAAATAATTTGTTTTTTTTCATGCTCTCTAAAAGGATAAGAAATATTATTATCAGAGTCAATTTTCTGCTTAATAAGGTGAGGAGTTGTTATTTCTCCTTTATTTGCAATAGCGGTATAGGCTTTAATTAGTTGCATTGGGGTGATAAGAATCCCTTGTCCATAAGAACCAGTAGCCAAATCAACCTCTCTCTTACTTTTAATCTCCTTGTTTTTAAAGGAAGTTTCTTGTAGATCTATTCCAGTTGGTTCAAAAAAACCAAATTTTTCTAAATATTTAATAAAAAGATCTCCACCAAGCTGTTTCTGAGCAAAAACAGCTCCAGTGTTAATTGATTTTTCTAAAACTTTTGTCATGCTTGTTTTTCCTTGATAGACTCGATTTTCATAATTATGAATTAAATGATCGTCAATCTTTATAGAACCAGGATCTTGATAAGTCGTATCTGGTGTGATTTTCCCTTCTTCAATTCCTGCAGCCATAGTAATAGGTTTAAATACTGATCCAGGCTCAAAAAGATTTTGAGTAGCTGGGTTTTTAAAAACTTCAAAGCTGTAATCCTGATAGTTGTTTGGATTAAAGTTTGCTAAACTAGCCATTGCCTTAATTTCTCCTGAATCTGGTTCAACAACAATTATCTCTCCTCCTTTAATATTTAAATTATTTTCAGCTTTTTTAAGTAAGGTTTCTGCTTTAAATTGAATATCATAATCAATTGTTAAAAAAAGATCAGTTCCGTTTTTATTTTCAACTCCTTCTTTTTTAATCTCAAGATCTTTATTGTAAAATTCTTCTAAACCATATTGCCCCTCTCCTTCCTTATTAACGAAACCTATAATTGTTGATAATAAATTGTCTTGAGGGTAATACCTTTTTTTCTCGTTATGAACAGAAACTCCAAAAGTATTTAAACTTCTTATTTCTTTAATCTTCTCGTTTTTTAAATTTCTTTTTAAAATAGCATGCGAAGGATGCTCTTCTATTTTTTGAAAAATTTCTTCCTCTTTAATATTTAAAATCTTACTTAGCGATTGAACTGTTTCGGAAAGATTATCAACCGCTTTTGAATTAATAAAAATATAATTTTCCTCAACATTAATTGCTAAAGGTTTATTTTCTTTTAAAAATATTTCTCCTCTTGATTTTAAATTGTTATTGATATCAGTATGAAGACCTTGAGAGTAAGCACGATAACGATCTCCTTTTTCAATTTGTAATTCAAAAAGTTGATGAATTATTATTCCTGATATCGTAAAAGCTAAAAAATAAGCTAAATAAATTTTAAACTTATTCATTTTTTAGCAGCAATTGGACCTTCTAAAACTTGTAGATATTTAATGTTTTGAGGTTCAGTAAATTTTTTATCAGAAACATAATTATCAATATTAGCTAAAGAGCTAACTTTTGAAAAATTAACAGCTAAAGACTTATTACTTTCTGATAAATGAAATATTTTATTTTCATAACTGGCAATTAAACATTTTTCACGAGTGTAAAGACCAATTTGAAAAATAGCAAACGCAACAAGTAATAGGCTTAGAGCTATTAAACAATTAGAAACGATTTTTAAATTTATACTTTTTGTCATATTTTTATTGCTGCTCGAAGTTTTGCACTTCTTGAGCGAGAATTATTTTTAATTTCTTTATTATTTGGTTTTACTGGCTTGTTAGTTAAAACCTT
>CAZXBN010000021.1:0-4977 GCA_964638845.1 uncultured Candidatus Saccharibacteria bacterium | reverse complement strand
CTTTAATAAATTTTTTTTCGACTGTTTTTTAAAAAACTTTTTAATAATTTCATCTTCTAATGAATGAAAAGAAATAATTACTATTCTTCCTCCCTTTTCAAGAACTTCCATTGCTTGAGGTAAAGCTTTTTTAATATTATTGAGTTCGTCATTAACTGCTATTCTTAAAGCTTGGAATGTTTTTGTGGCTGGATGTATTTTTTTATGTTTGTACCAACCTGGGACTGAATTTTTAATAATCTTTACAAGTCTTTTTGTTCTTTTAATGCTTGATTCTCTCCTTCTTTTAATGATGTTTTGACTAATTTTTTTAGCGAACTTCTCTTCTCCGTATTTTTTCAGAATCTTATTAATTTCTTCTTCACTCCATTCGTTTAATATTTTTTGAGCAGTCAGTGGTTGGTTGGTGTTATATCTCATGTCTAGTTTTTCATTTCTTAAGAATGAGAATCCTTTTTTACTTTTATCGACATGCCAACTTAGAAATCCTAGATCAAACAATATTCCATGAACTGGTTTAAATTTTTTCTTTTTAACTATTTCTTTTAAATTTATGTAAGAGTTATTTTCTAAAACTAATCTTTTGATTTCTTTCTTCTTTATTTCTGAATAAACTTTTTCATCAAGTTCGATTCCTAAAACTCTTCCTGGCTTATTTCTTCTTAAAATTTCTTTTGTGTGTCCTCCTTCTCCTAAGGTTGTGTCAATGAAGTTTTCACCTTTCTTTGGGTTTAAATATTTTAAAACTTCTTTTTTAAGAACGCTCTTGTGCATCTTTCAATTTTTTAATTTTACTTGCTATATCTCCTAATTCTTTTTCACTTTCCTTTCTATATTTTTCCCACTTCTCTTTATCCCAAATTTCAATTTTATTTGATAGGCCAATTATTGTTACGTCTTTTTTTAATGAAGCATATTCTGTAAGGTAGCTTGGAATTAGAATTCTTCCTAATTTATCAAAGCTAACATCAGTTGCTCCTGACAATAATACTCTAGAAAATCTTCGAGCATCTATTTGCATATCATCTAGTTTCTCTATCTTTTCTTCGGTAAAATTTTGCCACCCTTGCATTGGGTAAAGAACCAAACAATTTTCAAGCCATCTAGTGATAACTACCTTTTCCCCGAGTTGTTTCCTAAATTTAGAAGGAATTGAAACTCTCCTCTTTTGGTCGATTTTATATGTGTATTCTCCTATAAACATAAAGTTATCCACAAAAACATTGATTTATTAACATACTTTTCCACATTTTCCCACTTATTATCACTCAATATCACTGTAGCTTATTTTAGGGTTCTTCGTCAAGTAAAATAAAAAAGAGCAAAAATAGGCTTATTTTGCTCAGTTTTCCACAAGAAATTCACAGTTTTAAAGTAAAATAAAAACCTCTATTTAGAAAAAATAGAAGTTTTTAATTTTTTTTAAATCTTTTTTTCTGTTGGACTACTTATCAGTTTAATTCCTAATTCAGATATTTTTGTTCCACCGATTATTATAATCCAAGCTCCTAAACTCCAAGCTCCTAAGTTAGCAAATCGGTTAACGGACTCGAATGGGATAATTTCTTGAAGTTGAGTGGATAAAATCTGACGTAAACTTTCTTCAATCCCTCCACTAATTTCTTGACTTGGAGACTCTATATTATCAAAATTCATGTTAAAAATTTGAGGTGTTGCAGCTGAACCTGTAAAGATATTGTAAGTATAATAAATTGTTGAACCAATAATAATAAGACCTATGGTGAAAATTACCCAACCAATTATTTTTGTAATATTCATTTTTTTATTTTTAAGAATCTATATTTTTTAAACTGATCTTTGTAAAACTTAAAATGATTATAACCTTCTTCTTTTAAAATTTTTTTGATTCGACCTTTTTGTTGCGGATCAAATTCTAAATATATTGTACCATCTTTTTCTAGATTTTTTTTAGCGCTTTTAAGAAATTTCTTAATATGGCTTAAGCCCTTTTTACCAGAGAAAAGAGCAATTTTAGGTTCATGCTCTAAGACTGATTTTCCAACCTCTTTAATTCTCTCTTCTGCAACATAAGGAGGATTAGCTACTATTAAATCGTATTTTCTTTTTTTTGCTTTTTTAAAAAAAGATGACTTATAAATCTCGTAATTTTCTGAAGAAATTTTATTGAGTTTTAAATTTTTTTTAATTTGCTTAATTGATTTTTCACTAATATCAATAAAGGTAATTTTTTTAATAAACTTTTTTGCATTTTTAAAAATAGCGATACCAATACAACCAGAGCCAGCAAAAATATCTAAAACTTTAAGCTTTTTTCTCTCCTTTTTAATTTTATTAATAACTTTTTGTGTCCAGTATTTTGTTTCTGTCCTTGGGATAAGTACTTTTTCTGACAAATCGATTTTACACTTTAAAAAATTAATATAACCTTTTTGATAAGATTCAGGAATTTTTACCATTTTTCTTTTTTTGTATTTTTTCTAATTCTATTAATGCGTCTTCAGGAATGATTGGCATTTCTCCTTTTGGGCTTTCACCTGGATATCTCCAGGCGCTTATCATATTAGTTTGAATATTATCGTTTTTGTTTTGGATTGTTTGATACATTAACCAAATCTCTTTTGGATTTTTTTTCGTGCCTGTTTTTTCCATAACAGCAATTGTTTTTGGGGCAACTCCAAATTCTTTTCGATCTGGACTTTTAAAAACCCTTCTCATTCTTTGCTTTGATAAGCGATAATATTTCATTTTCTTTTCGATATGTTTAGTCCAGTGAAATCTTTTTGTTTTAAAAGAAACTTTCATTCTAATAATATTTTTGCCTCTTCAACTAGTTTTTTAACTTCTTTAATTGGTATATTGGTTTTTTGTGATATCTTAGCTGGTTTAAAATTTAAGATATCAGATGCAAGCATCATTCTTTTTTTAGCAAACATTTTTTTAAAACTTTTTTTAAAAGATGGTAGAATTGTAATTGGATAAAAATTTGATTTTTCAATTACTTTTTCAAGGCCTTTATTTTTTGGATACCTCCAACCAAGAAGTTCAATATTATTACATTTACAATACTTAATTACTTTTGAAGTAAATTTAGTATTAGTAACTAAAACTGATTGGATGTTCTTATTTTTAAATTTTTTATGTTTTTTAATATCTAAAAAACGAGCGTGATTATAAAGTGCTATTTTTAAATCTACTCTAGATCCAGGTGAAGAATGATATTTACACTCACCTATCTTTTGGATTTTGTTTTTAGTAGCTGTGAAATCTATTTCGTAAGATGAAATACATGATCCAGGTAGCCTTCTATTCAATGCAACTTTAAAATTATTTTTTGCGAAAACATCAGCAATAAACTTTTCAAAATCAAACCCACTTGGTCCTAATTTTCTCATTGCATCTTTTAATGAAAATTTAATAGAACTTTTTTTAGATTCTTTGCTTAATATCTTCTTAACTAACTCTCCTATTTTTTTAGTTTTAATACCAGGGTAAACTTTCTTCTCTATTTTTTTAGCTACTTTTTCTGCTATTTTTTTTGAAGCTCCACTTCTTCGACAAGCCTCATAAACTTTTTTTCTAGAAAATGGTTCTTTTTCTCCTCTTAAATTTATAACTTGCATTTTTTTCATATTTAGTTTGAATATTGAAAATAAAGTGGCGATCCATTCCAACCATCGTTTTTTGCTTTAAAAATTCCAATACCTCCTCCTGGGGTTGGTTTTGAAAAATTTAAAGTTTTTCTACTTAAAAAAGAGCTTTCAAGATTAGAATAAAGTACACAATTTTTATTATCTTTATCAACTTTATAGATATACATTGATAGATTTTCAGTTCCTGTTTTTGGGTCTTTTATTTTTCCGTCTATATTATTTTTAACTTCATATTCTTTAAGGGCTCTATTTAAAATAAAGGTTAAGTCATACTCTTTATTTTCTTTTCTTTCATTTGGTATAAAGCAAGGATTAGTAATAATTTTTCCAATTTTAGAAATTTGTTGTTTTCTTTTTGAGTCTCGGACGATTCCATTAACTTCTCTTGAAAAAAATAAAAAAAAGATAACTATGAACTCAACTAATAAAGCTCCAACTAAGAGCTCTATAAAATTAATTCCTTTTGTCTTAATAAACTTATTAACTTTTTTCATATTTTGATCTATTTGGATAGTTTCTAACTTTAGCTAACCACTTTCTGTTTGAAAATTCCCACAAATTCTTTGCATTTAAAAATGCCTTTTTAAAATATTTTGGTCTTTCAATTTCTTTTATTTTGCAAACTCCTTTAATTTTACTCCATTCATGTTCGCATCTTTTCTTTCCCCCTTTGAGGGATGGTTTAGAGCCTCTTTCTCTTTTCTGGGCTCCACATTTTTTACATTTTTGATATTGATCAATTCTTAAAACCCATTGAGTTTTTGCTTTTTCTTTTTTTCTTTCATTATAAGCCTTAAAATAAGCAGAGGTTTGAATAAAGTGATCATCCCAAATTTTTTTACTTGTTTTAATATCTAAAATCCCAAACTTACCATCAAGTTTAGTAACAACATCTAAGGTTCCAGAATAATAATCTTTTTTACTAATAACTCTTTGTTCTATTCCTTTTACGTCAATTTTATGATCTTTCATCCATTCTAAGAAAGCATCTATTGAAGGGCGAATCTTTGGATCAATTTTAGGCATTCTTCCAAGCAATATAGTTTCTACTGTCTCATGTATTTGGTTTCCCCAAGTTGTTAATTCTTTTCTTCTTTTTTTCATAGCATAAACACTGCCGTGACTAGCATACCAATTTTCTAGTCCTGGTTTTGAAATAATATTACAAATTGAAGTAACCCTTGGATACCAAGAGCCATTAATCTGATGTCCATAATGTCTTTTAAGGTATTTAGCTTTGACCATCTATGTTTTGTTGTTTGAGCTTTACAGTAAAAATAGGCATTAAGGCAACAATACTATAATTAATCCAAGTATCATAATGATAAAAGGAGTCCCAACCTAG
>CAZXBN010000020.1:0-7838 GCA_964638845.1 uncultured Candidatus Saccharibacteria bacterium | reverse complement strand
GTGAGGGAAGAGATGCGAGAATATTGTATGATTTATCTAAATCTAAGTTTTTAACTTTAAGATTAAAATCTAAAATTTTAGAAACTAAATTTTCATTTAATATTTGGTCTCCTAGATTAAAATCATTTTCAAAATTCTTTTTATTGATAAGAACTAAAGATTCATTTAATTGTTTTTTATCTTCAAAAACAACACCTTCTTTATCAATTAAAAAATAAGTATCGTCTAAATTAATTTGAATAACAGCCTCTCTTTCCTTAACTATAATTTTAAGAAGGCTAGGATATTCTTTTTTAATTTCAACCTCCGAGATAGTCGGAAAAGAGTCTTTAACCTCTTCTTTAATTGAACTTGAGTTTATCAAAACAAGATTATGGTCGAAATAATAAAATTTTTTATCCTCAGCTTCTTCTTTAGCAAAAACTAAAATATCTTTCTTCTTCACTTTTTCGTTTTTCAAAATAACAATATCTTCTAAAAGAAAAAAACCAGAAAAAAAGACGAAATAAATTAACCCACCTAATAAGGAAAAAAATAAAAGAAAAAGAAAAAAGTTTTTTATTTTTTTCTTTTTGTTTTTTGTTAATCTAAAGCTTTTATTATATTTTTTCATTTACAAGCCTCTTTTAAATTTTCTTGCTTTTTCAATTAAATAGGAGAACCAATATTTTGGTGAAACAACAAAATCTTGAGTTTTAACATATCTCTTACTTTTTCCACCAAAACCCATTTTAAATAAAGTTAAACCAGCCCAAGGATGGTTTTTGTCATATTCATCTGATTCTGATAAAGGGGCAGTCCCCCAAAAATTAAACTTTTCACATCCTCTTTTTCGAGCCTCTTGTATTGCTTCCCACATCATTAAATAAGAAGAAGGTATTTTTGGATATTTTCTAGTTGAAGCACCATGATGATAAAAACCAATCTTATTCCAAAAAATAAAAATACCAGACGAGATAATCTCTCCCTTGTATTTAGTTAAAAAAACAGAAACCTGATCATCATCAACAAAAGAATTAAATTGTTTTTTTAAATATTCTAAAGAAAAAGGGGTAAAATCATGTCGATCTTTTGTTACCTGATATATCTTGTTAAATTTTTCAACATCTTTTATTTTTTTACTTTTAACAACCTGTAAATCATCATTCTTTTTACCTTTTCTAATCAAATAACGTGTTGTTTTCCTCATATTCATCAATAAGACCCTTTCTTTCTTGTCTAAAGGTAATTCCCAAGTTACTTCCGGATGAACATGAAGTGGAGCCTTTCTAAAACCTAATTCCTGAAAAACTTTTTTATTTTTTTCATTTCTTTCCCACAAAGTAGATATCTTAACGGAAACATCGCCATTCTTTTTAGCAATTTTTTTAAGTTCTTGAAGTAAAAAATTAAGTACTTCTTTTTTTAAATTTAAATCTTTCAAATTAGGACCATGTGGAACAAAAACAAAAGAACCACGTCGAGCTTCAATTCTAAAAGTAAGGGCCGTAGCAATTAACTTTTTATTATCGTAAACTCCAAACCTAAAAATCTTACGCCCCATTTCCTTGTTAAATTCCCCCCAATTCCAAGATTGTAAAAAAGTCGTTTCTTTGACTGAAGAAAGAAAATCTTCCCAAACCTTTTTATTGTTAATTTCTTTTAATATTAAATTCATCTTTGAATCAAAAGTCTTTTTAATTTATCAGAAATTCGACCTTCTAAAAGAACAATGTTTTCTCTTTTTAAATATTTTTGAAGCTTCTTTAAAATTTTACTCGGCTTTGAAAGAAAAACAATGTTTTCTTTTTTCATCCCCTTTTCAACTGCTCCTTCTCTAATTTTTGAAAATTGGTCTTTAGAAGTAATAATTGCTAAATCACAAACCTCCCCAATCTTTTGACCAATTTTTTTATGCTCCTGACTAGTAGAACCACCCAATTCAATTAAACAAGGCATAATAATAATTCTTTTTGTTTCCCATTTTTTTAAATGGTTTAAATGAGTCAAAACTCCAGTTGTATTTGCTGAATAAGTGGAAGTTAGTAAATCAACCTTATTTAGTCCTTTTTGAAATTTAAGCTCTCCGAATAAACTATCAATATTTTCACAAATATTTTTTATTTTTTCTAAATCAACTCCTAATTGATGAGCACAAGCAATAGCCAATAAACTATTCTCAACGTTTTGTTTACCAATTAAATTTAAATTAATTTTAAAATTATCTTGATTGTAAATTAAATTATAAGAAAGGCTTTTCTTTTTTTCTTTTATTGAATCAGCAAAATAATCAGCCTTTTCTTGATTAACAGAACAAAAAACCTCTTCCTTCAAATTATTATTATATTTTCCAATTTTTGATTTCAAATCCCAAATAGTTTTATTACTTCCATTAAAGATAGCGGTCCCTGATTCTGGTAAACTTTGAATTAATTCCATTTTCGTCTTAATAATATTTTGAAAGGAGCCAAAAGTTGCTAAATGTTGTTTATTTAAACCAGTTAATATTCCAATTTCAGGTTTTGCAATATCACAAAGTAATTTAATACCCCCCTTATTATAAGCTCCCATCTCAACAATAAATATTTCGTGTTCTTTTTTAAGGTCATTCAAAATACATTGAGCTATTCCAATTTCAGCATTTTGATGTTTATCGGTTTTTAAAACATTATATTTTTCAGAAAGAATTTTATATAAAAATTCTTTTGTTGAAGTCTTCCCATAACTACCAGTTATTCCAATCACTAAAAGGTCTTTAAATTTCTTTCTTTTTTCTTTTGCCTTCTCAATAATAAAATTCCTCCAAAGAACAGTTAAAGGCTGGAAAAACAAAACAATGATTGAAAAAATAAAAGGACTCATTAAGTCAAAAAACAATAGTTTTTCAATAACTAAATTTTGAAAAAATATAACTAAAAAAGAGATAATGATTACCAGAAAAGAAATTAAAGTTAAAAACAAAGTTTTAACAGTTAAGACTGGTTTTTTACATTTTTTTAAAAATAAGTCCCGAAGAAACTTGCCGGATTCTAAAAGGTATAAAAATAATAAAATTAAAAATAAATAGAAACTATCAATCTTAAATAATAAGAAGAAGGATAATAAAAATAGCTTTAAAAATAATAAAGGATTAAGCAATAACGATCTTCCTTTTGAGGTTCGAAAATGATCCAAAAAACGACCAACATGATATTCCTTTAATTGCCAAAGATAAAGCCAGAAAAAGGCCGTCTTTAACTCTCTAAGAAACCAAAAAGTAATGAATAGTCTGTAAATCATTTAATCTTTTAAAAAGTTTAAAATAATGGCTCCGAGCTCTTCTGGAGCTTTTAAGTGAGGACTATGTCCTACATTTTTAATAATTTCCAATTTCGAATTTTTAATTTCCTTATCTAAAACATGAGCATGACTTACAGGAACCGTTTTATCTTTTCCACCCCAAACAATTAATGTCTTGTTTTTAATTCCAGAAAGATATCTAAATAAATCTTCGGCTATTACTCTCTTCATTACTTCCCTCATTTGAATATTGGCTTGAGCATAATCAGTGGAAGAGATAGTAAAATAAAATAATTCCTTAAACTCCTCTCTTAATTTTCTTAAAAAAGTTATCCCAGTAATTAGTTTAATAAATCCTACAAATCCTAAAACCAACTTTCTTTTAAGGCTTGGTTCTATTTTTAAACCAGCTGAATCACAAAGAATTAAAGATTTAATTTTTTGAGGATAATAATTAGCAAACTTAATTGAAATTCGCCCTCCAAAAGAATGGCCTAAAAGAATAACTTTTTCTAATTTTTGAGATTCCATAAACTTTAAGGTCCAATCAACATAATCAGAAACACCCCAAGTTTCTTTTGGAGCTTTTGTTTCTCCAAAACCAGGCAAATCAGGACAAAAAACTTTAAAGTTTTCTCTAGCTAAAATTTCAATTATTTTTTTCCAAGAATCAGAAGAAGCTCCCCAACCATGTAAAAGTAAAACAGGCTGACCTTTGCCAGCAACCTTAAAATTGACTTTTATTCCTTTTACAAGGGTTTGTTTTTCTTCCATTAAAAACTAGTCTATTTTTTTAAAATTAACATATTTTTGTAAAACCTCCGGTACCTTAATACTCCCATCTTCTTGTTGATAATTTTCCATAATTGCAATTAAAGTTCTCCCAATCGCAAAAGCAGTTGCATCATTCGTATGAACAAATTCTAAATCTCCACCTTTTTTAAATCTCGTGTTTAATCTCCTTGCTTGATAATCTCTCATCAAATCAGCGGAGTGAGTTTCTCGATACTTGTCCTGGCCTGGAAGCCAGGTTTCAATATCAACCTGTCTTGCATCTGGAGTCCCCATATCTCCTGTACAAACCAACATAACTCGATAAGGGAGATTTAATGACTGCATTAAATATTCTTGAATTTTAACTAAAAACCGATGTTCTTTAAAAGAATTTTCAGGTAAAGTAAAACTCTCCATTTCTAATTTATCAAATTGGTGAACCCTAAAAATTCCCCTCTTATCTTTTCCATAAGAACCAGCCTCTCTCCTAAAACTAGTAGAAAAACCAAGATAGCGAATTGGAAATTTTTTATGAGAAATTCTCTCGTCCATATGCATTGAACCTAAAGTATGTTCAGCGCTTCCAATTAAGTATAAATCATCTTTTTCTAAATGATATCTTTCATCCTCTACTTCTGGGCTCAATCGAGCCATTCTCCTATAGGATTCAGGTCGAATCATAACTGGTGGAAAAACAGGATTAAAAGTTTTAGTTGAATAATTTTTATCAATTGATTGAGCAATCTTCTTAATTATCTTTTTTGAAGTTAAGGTTTCAAAAACAAAATTAATTAAAGCAACCTCAAGAAAAGCTAATTTTCCTTTGATATAACTAAATCTTGAACCAGTAACTTTTGCTGCTCTCTTTACGTCAATTAAATTTAGTTTTTCCCCAAGATCAAGATGATCTTTTGGTTCAAAATCAAACTTAGTTGGTTTTCCCCATTCTCTTATCTTTTTATTTTCAGTTTCATCTTTTCCAAAAGGAACATCATCTAAAGGAATATTAGGAACTTTTGAAAGTAACTTATCTAATTCCTCTTCTGTTTGATCAAGTTTTGGTTCTAATTCTTGAATTTCTTTTTTTAACTTTCTTGCTTTTTCAATACTATCTCTTCCAAGTTTGTTTTTTTCACAACGCAAAGCTTCCACTTCTTGCAATAAAGAAATTCTTTTTTCATCTAAATTCAAAATCTTATCAATATCTAAAGAAATGTTTTTTTCCCGACAAGCCTTTTTAACCTTCTCAGGATTTTCGCGAATAAAGTTTCGGTCTAACATATTTTTATTTTTTAGGTTTCATTATTGGAAATAATATTACCTCTCTTAAAGAATTAGAATCAGTTAAAATAGTAATTAATCTATCTATTCCCATTCCAAAACCAGCAGCTGGAGGCATTCCATATTCTAAAGCAGTTAAAAACTCTTGATCCATCCTAACAGCTTCACTTGAACCTTTATCATATAACTTTTCTTGTTTTTCCATTCTTTTTCTTTGTTCAACCGGATCATTAAGTTCAGAAAAAGCATTTACAACTTCCATACCATTAACTAATAATTGAAAGTTGGCTAATTTACCAGAATGTTCTGAAGACTTGGCTAAAGGCTGAAATCCTTCTGGATAATGAATTAAAAATGTTGGTTGAACGATTTTATCTCTAAAAGTCTTGTAAATTTCATCAATAATTTGAGCTCTTGAAGAACCTTTTTCAATTTTTAAACCCATCTCTTTTGCTTTTTCTAACAAAAATTTTCGATTAACATCTCTTAATTTAATTCCTGTTTCTTTTCTAAAAAATTGAAAGAATTCAAGTCTTGGCCAAGGAGGGGTAAAATCAAGCTCTTTATCTTTGTATTTAATTTTCGTTGTTCCAAAAACTTTATCTAGAACATAAGCAAACATCTCTTCTGTTAATTTCATCAACTTCTTATAGTCAGAATAAGCCCAATAAAATTCTAACATTGTAAAATCAGGATTATGTTCTCTGTCCATTCCTTCATTTCGAAAACATTTACCAAGCTCATAAACCTTTTCAAATCCTCCAATTAATAATTTTTTTAAAAAAAGTTCTGGAGCAATTCTTAAAAAAAGATCTAAATCTAAACTATTCAAATGAGTCTTAAATGGTTTTGCTCTTCCTCCTCCGTACATTTTCTGTAAAATTGGCGTTTCAACTCCCAAAAAACCTTCTTTTTCTAGAAAGTTTCTTATTTCTTTAATAATCTTAGATCTTAAGATAAATTTCTTTTTAATTTCGGGATTAAAAATTAAATCTAAATATCTTTTTCGATATCGTTCTTCAATCTCTTTCAGTCCCTCCCATTTTTCAGGTAAAGGCCTTAAACTTTTAGTTAAAAACTTAAAGTCATTAGCTTTAATAGTTTTTTCACCTCTTCTCGTCTCCATTAAAACTCCTCTAACTTCAACAAAATCTCCGATATCAAAATAGTCTTGAAAAACTTTATAACTTTTTTCTCCAATCTGATTTTCTCCTAAGAAGCATTGGATTTGTTTTGTTCCATCTTCAAAGTCAAAAAAAGTAGCTCCTCCATGAACTCTTAACAATCTAATCCTCCCGACCAAAGTTATTTCTTTCTTCTCTTTTTTTAAACTTTCAAAATTTTTAAAAGCCTCCTCAATTGTATGAGTTCTTTTAGTTTCTAAAGGATAGGCTTCAAAACCAGCTAAACGAAGTGACTTTAATTTCTCTAACCTTTCTTTTCTAATTTTTTCTCCAGTATTCATATTTATTCATTTTATATTTTTTACTTGTTTAGTAAAGTACCACTCTAAAATATCTTTAGCAGCAGGAACAACTACTGCTCTTTCTCCTTGAACATCTTCAAATATAATTGTTAAAACAATTTCCGGGTTTTCATAAGGTGCAAAAACAGAAACCCAGTTATTATAAATCTCTCCCTCAACATTAACCTGGGCAGTTCCAGTTTTAGCAGCTACCTTAACTGGTAAATTATTTAAAAAAGTAGCTGAAGCTAAAGGACTATTTTGACCACTTACCGTTTGTCTCATCCCCTCTTTTACTATTTGAATATTTTCTTTATCAATAAAATTATTTCTAATAACCCTTGGTTTAAATTCTTTAATAATTTTTGAGGTCGATGAATCAATTACTTTTTTAACTATTTGAGGTTTTAATAATTGTCCTCCATTTGCAATAGCAGTATAAGCAGTATTAACCTGGATAGGTAAAATAGAAAAAGCTCCTTGACCAATTGAAAAATGATAAGTATTTCCTAACCTCCACTGATTATTAATTGTTGGTAAAATACTATTTCCTTCATCAGGCAAATCAATACCAGTTTTTTCTCCCCAACCAAATAATTGAAGATATTTTTTAATATTCATAGGTCCTAACCCATCAATATTTAAATCCTTATTCCCTCCTCCAATACTATAAAAATAAACATTACAAGATTCAGCTATTGCCTTTCTCATATCGGTATAACCATGAACTTCCCAATCATGATATCTATAAACTGTATCTGTTGCATACTGATGTTCAACCTCAATTAATCCCTGACAATTAATATAACGATCAGACTTAATAACATCTTCTTGAAGAGCTGCTCCCGCAATTAATGGCTTAATTACTGATCCAGTCGGATAACCAATTCCACTTACAGCCCTGTTAAAAAGAGCATTATCTTTATTATTTAAAAGTTTTTCAATTTCTTCATTACTAGATTGAGAAAAAGAATTATTATCAAAAGAAGGAAGGGAAACTAATGATAAGACTCCACCAGTTTTAGGGTCCATAGCAATAGCAACAGCTTCATGACTCCCA
>CAZXBN010000019.1:0-8186 GCA_964638845.1 uncultured Candidatus Saccharibacteria bacterium | reverse complement strand
TAATTATTACTCGGGCGCTAAAAAATTATTATTGATTCTCTAAGATTTCTCTTAGAGAATCGATTTTTTGTTCCACCAATTTCTTAATTATTGGTGGAAGATTTTTTTTACTCTCTTCTAGCTTTTTAATTCTAGAAGAAAGTAAATTTTCTTTTTCTTTTTCTTTTTTGATTTCTTCTTTCTTTTTTTTCTTTTTCTTATATTTCCGCAAAACTTTTTTGCGGAAACTTTCCGGAAGACTTTCGTCTTCCTCAAATTTTTCCCAATCAAACATGTTTAAATTATAACATAACAAAATCCCTTGTCAAGCAAGGGATTTAATTAGTGGACCGATGGGGATTTGAACCCCAGACCTCCACATTGCAAATGTGATGCTCTGCCAGCTGAGCTACCGGCCCTTTTCAATGTAGTTTATCAAAAATAAAGTTAAAAACAATACTTTTAATAATCTTCAATTTCTTTTTTTAAAACTTTTAAAATATCTTTCTTTTCAACTCGATTAATAATCTTTCCATCTTTTAAAATCATTGCTAATCCTTTAGTTCCAACAACTCCTAAATCACTTTCCGCTGCTTCCCCAGGTCCATTTACTATACAACCCATTATTGCAATTTTCAATGGTTTTTTAATTTTAGAACCAAACTCTTCAATTTCTTTTGCTAAACCAATAACATCAATATTAGTTCGAGCACAAGTTGGACAACTTGTTACTTCTAATCCTCTCTTTCTTAAATCTAAATCTTTTAAAATCTCCCAAGCAACCTTGACTTCTTCAACTGGATCAGAACTTAAAGAAATACGAATTGTATCACCAATTCCATTTAATAATAAGTCACCAATTCCAATAGCTGATTTAATCGTTCCTGAAAATTTAGTTCCAGCTTCAGTCACTCCTAAATGAAAAGGATAATCTACTTTTTTAGCTAATAACTTATTAGCTTTAATTGTCCTAAAAACATCAGAAGCTTTTAAAGCAATAATTAAATTATTAAAACCTAAATCTTCCATTATCTTGATATGCTTTTCAGCTGACTCAACCATTGCTTCAGCTGTCACCTTTCCATGTTTATCAAGTAATTCTTTTTCTAAAGAACCACTATTCACTCCAATTCTAATCGGAATATTTTTTTCTTTGGCTAAATCAACTACCATTTTTAATTTTTCTTGGGGAAAATTCCCAGGATTTAATCTAACTTTATCAATTCCCTGCTTGATTGATTCAATGGCCAATTCAGCCGAAAAATGAATATCAGCAATCAAAGGAATGTTAACTTCTTTTTTAATTTTTGAAATTGCTTTAGCTGATTCTAAATCAGGAATACTAATTCTAACCAACTCACAACCAACTTCTTCTAATTCTTTAATTTGTTTAACAGTTGCTTGAACATTTGAAGTTTGAGTATTAGTCATTGACTGAACAATGATTGGAGAATTACCACCAAGATTTAAATTTCCAATTTTTACTTTTTTAGTTTTTCTTCTTTTAATTTTATTCATTTTCAGGAAAATTATTTAAAAACCAATCCTTAATTTCTTGTACTTCCCAATTAGGAGCAGAAGTTCCAGAAATAACTCCAATTAAAGATACGTTTTTAAAATCACTTTTCTTTAATTCTTTTTTAGAATTAATCCACCAAAGTTTTTTACCTTTATCTTTAACATACTGAGTTAAATTAGTTGTATTAGAAGAAGAGCGACTTCCAATAACTACTACCCCGTCAACCTTTTTTAAAATTCTTAATAATTCTTTTTGACGATCAAAAACTGCTGAACAAAGAGTATTTTCCCATTCTAATTCTTTCGATTTTTCTTTTAAAATTTCAATAATATCAAAAACTTTTTCTGATCTTTGAGTAGTCTGACACACTACTCCAATTTTTTCAAAAGAATCAAGCTTCTTAACCTCTTCTCTACTTCCAACAATAATTCCTTTATTTTTAGTATAAGAATTAATCCCTTTAACTTCTGAGTGGTTTTCTTCACCAATAATAATTACTTGATAACCATTTTCTGAAAAAGACAAAGCTTTGTCTTGAGCCTTCTTAACAAAGGGGCAAGTTGTATCTCTAATTACTACTCCTTTTTTCTTTATTTTCTCAAAAGTCTTTAAAGGAATTCCGTGAGCTCTAACAAGAACTGTTCCATTTTTAATTTGGTCAACCTTTTCAATAAACTCTCCTCCTTGATCTTTAATTTTATTAATAACTCTTTCATTATGAATTAAATTACCAAAAAACTGAACCGGCTTAGGATCGTTCTTTAAAGATTTATTAGTAATATTAATTGCTCTTTCAACTCCAAAACAAGAACCAATATTGTCAGCAAAAATAATTTTCATTTTAAAAATTCTTTAACTCTTTTTTTAATTTTTCGCTTAGAAAGACCATATTTATCAAGAAGGAATCCTCTCTTCCCTTGTTCGATAAACTTGTCTTCTAGTCCTAAATTTAAAACTTCTTTTTTAATTTTCCTACTTTCAAAAAAACTATTCACCATCGAACCAAATCCTCCAACTAAAGAGTTTTCTTCAATCGTAATTATTTTATCTGGAGTATCTAAAAGAAATTCTTCGTCTAAAGGTTTTACAAATCTTGCATTAACCACCCCAATATTTAATCCTTCTTTCTGAAATTCTTTAGCTACCAATAAAGCATTTTTAACCATCGTTCCTAAAGCAACAATTAAACCATCTTTTCCTTCTTTTAAAATTTCAAATTTCCCTTTTTCTATTTTAGAAAAAGACTTTCTTTCCAATTCAAAAACCTCCTCTTTTGGATATCTTAAAGCAATGGGGCCATTATAATCAACTGCAAAATCAATCATTTTTTCAAAATCTTTTTTATCAGCTGGAGCAGCAATAACTAAATTAGGAATATAATTTAAATAAGAAATATCAAAACTACCATGATGAGTTGGTCCATCAGTCCCAACAAGACCAGCTCTATCTAAAGCAAAAACAACCGGTAACTTCTGTAAACAAACATCATGAATAACTTGATCCAAACCTCTTTGCAAAAAAGTAGAATAAATACTACAAACTGGTTTTAATCCTTCTCGAGCTAAACCAGCTGAAAAAGTAACTGCATGCTGCTCAGCAATCCCAACATCAAAAATTCTTTCTGGAAATTCTTTTTGAAACCCTTTTAATTTAGTTCCATTAAGCATGGCTGGGGTAACAACTACCAAATCTTTATTTTTAGAAGCTAAATTAATTAATTTAGAATTTAAAACATGGCTAAATATTTTTTTATTTTTTTTCTCCTCGTCAAAATTAGGACTAACCCCGTGAAACTGAGAAGGATTCTCCTCAGCATCTTTATAGCCAAAACCTTTCTCTGTTAAAATATGAACTAAGATTGGTTCATCTGTCTTTTTAATATATTCAAAATTCTCAATTAAAGTTTTCAAATTGTGCCCATCCAAAGGACCAATGTAACGTAAACCTAATTCCTCAAAAAAGCTTGACGGTATTAAAAAACCTTTTAATTTCTTTTTAAATTCTCTCAAAATTTTCTCTATCTTTTTTCCTAGCCAACTCGGAAGTTTTTTAAATATTTTTAAAAGAGTTGATTTAAAGAAGTTATAAGAAGGATTCCTAGAAATCTTATTTAAATATTTAGATAAACCACCAACATTTTTAGAAATTGACATTTTATTATCATTTAAAACAACAATCATATCTTTTTCTAAAAAACCAAGTTGGTTTAATCCTTCATAAGCCATCCCGCCAGTTAAAGCTCCGTCTCCAATAATAGAAATAACTTTAAAATTATCGCCTTTAAAATCTTTAGCAACACTTATTCCTAAACCAGCTGAAATAGAAGTCGAAGAATGGCCCGCTCCAAAGATATCATGTTTACTTTCATTAATTTTTGGAAAACCTGAGATTCCTTGGTGTTGTCTTAAAGTATTAAAATTCTTTTTTCTTCCAGTTATTAATTTATGAGTATAACATTGATGTCCAACATCAAAAATTATTTTATCTTTTGGAGAATCAAAAACATAATGAAGAGCTAAAGTTAATTCAACTACCCCTAAATTAGAAGCAAGATGACCACCATTTTGGCGGACAGTTTTTATAATTTTTTTTCTAATTTCTTGAGCAAGTTTTTCTAATTCTTCAATCGATAAATCTTTTATATCTTTTGGAGAATTAACTTTCTTTAAAACCTTCATGATTAATATAAGATTTAATAATTTCCAGATCTTCAGGATAAGTGACTTTAATGTTTTGAATATTAGCATCAACTACCTTAACCTTTAAACCTGCCTTCTCAACCAAAGAAGAACTATCTGTTCCTTTAAAGTTTTTTTCCTTAGCATTTTGAAGAGCCTTTTCCATAACTGAAAATTTCATTGCTTGGGGGGTTTGAGCTAAATAAACTTTTTCCCTTGGAATTGTTTTAGTAATAAAATTATCTTGATCTACTTTTTTAATAGTATCTCTATCTTTATGAGCAACAATTGCTGCCCCATTATTTTGAGCCTCTCTAACAACTTCATTAATTTCTTTACCAGAAACTAAAGGATTACAACCATTATGAGTTAAAATGATATCATCTTTTTTAATATCAAAATTATTTTTTAAAAACTCCTTTCCGTTCAATAAAGATTCTTGTCGATTGTTGCCCCCCTCAACTAAATCAATAACTTTTTTAAAATTATTTTCTTTAATTACAGAGGAAAATTTTTCAAAATCTTTCTTTTTTCCAACAACTATTAACTTATTAATATTTTTATTTTTTTCAAAAGCAGAAATAGTATAAGAAATTAAAGGTTTCCCTTTAATTTTATAAAAAATCTTATGAATTTTTCCGGTTCTGGAATGGTTACCAGCCGCTAATAAAATAGTATAAACCATATTAATTTAATTCTTTTTCAACCCATTCTTTAACCTTCCAAATATCCTCTTTTTTATAATCTAAAATAGGTTGATGTTTTTCTAAAATCTTTTTAATCAGTTTTGGAATTTCCAAAAATTCAATCTCTCCTTTTAAAAATTTTCCAGCCGCAATTTGATCAGCAAAAACTAAAGCCGCTGGCATTGTTCCGCCAATTTTCCCCGCTTCAAAAGCATAATCCAAACAAGGGAATTTGTCTCTTTCTGGTTCAAAAAAGGAAAGTTTTTTAGTTTCTGCTAAATTTAATGATTTTAAAAATCCTTTTTTTCTTTTCGGATAAAAAAGAGCATATTGAATAAAACCCCTCATATCAGGTTCAGAAAGATGAGCCTTAATAACCCCATCTTTAAACTCAACCATTGAATGAATAATACATTCAGGATGAACTACAACTTTAATTTTCTCAAGAGGAAAATCAAATAAAACATGAGCTTCTAAAACTTCGAATCCTTTATTCATTAAAGTCGCTGAATCGGTTGTAATCTTAGGTCCCATACTCCAAACTGGATGATTCAAAACTTTTTCTTTAGTTACCTTCTGAAGATCTTTCTGGCTAGCTCCTCTAAATGGACCTCCTGAACAAGTAATAATTAAGTTTTCAATCTCCTCCCTATTCTCTCCTTGTAAACATTGAAAGATAGCTGAATGCTCAGAATCTAAAGAAAGCATTTGAGCATCACTATTCTTTAAAGCTTCCTTAATTAATTTTCCACCAGTAATTAAACTTTCTTTGTTTGCTATTAAAATTTTTTTATCTAATTCAATAGCCTTTAAAAGAGCTGGTAAACAACAAATTCCAGAAGTAGATAAAACTAAAATATCAACCTCGGAATGACAACCAGATTTGATCAAGCCTTCATCTCCTTTAACCAACTTTACACTTTTATCTTTATTTTTTTTCTTAACTTCTTGAAAGGCTTTTTCTTCTCCAATACTAACAATCTTAGGTTTAAATTCTTCTATTTGAGATAAAATGTCAGCAACCTCATTATAAGCAGCAATGCTAAAAACCTTAAAGTGTTCTTTATTTTTTCTTAAAACATCCATAGTTTGACTTCCAACTGAGCCAGTTGAACCTAAAATAGCAACTTTTTTCATAATACTTTTAATGCTTTATTTTGAGGATGACAAATAAAAATATCACCATTAAATTCAGGATAATCACCAGCTACTTTTTTAGCAATTGAGTACTTGTCTGTTTCACAAAAAACTGATGGGCCAGATCCGGTCAACTTCATTTCTAAATCAAACTTAGAAAAATACTTTTTCAAAACACCAATTTCTGGACAAATCTTTTCGGCAATAACAGGAAATCTTTCCCCAGTTTCATCATACATATTATAAACTTTCTCTGTTTCAACCCTCTTATGAGGTCTAAATATTACAAAAAATTTAGGTAATTTTTTCTTAATCTTACTAATCTTTTCTCCAATACCTTTTACTTGGCAAGTACCTCCATAAAAAAAGAAAGGTACATCAGCACCAATCTCTACACCAATTTCAGCTAATTCTTCTTTAGACAAATCTAAATTATAAATCAAATTTAAACCAAAAAGTGTTGCTGCTGCATCAGCACTCCCTCCTCCAAAACCAGCCGCAACTGGAATTGTTTTTTGTAAATGAATTTTAGCTGGTAATTTTTTACCAACTTTTTCTTCTAATAGTTTTTTAGCCTGATAGATTAAATCTTCTGAACCAGGACAAATTTCCGCTCCAGTCAATTCGTTACTATTAAATTTTTCAAAAATTAAAAAATCGGAAAGGTTAATTGATTGAAAAGTACTTTCGATGTTGTGATATCCATCTTCTCTCTTATTTAGTACTTTGAAATCAAGGTTAATCTTTCCGTTAGCTTGAATTAAAAGTTTCTCCATAAAATTAAAATTAAATAATTTTGGTGCGCGAGGGAGGAGTCGAACCTCCGACCTCTGCTTTATCAGAACAGCGTTCTAACCACTGAACTACTCGCGCTTAACTTTTTGATCTTGTAAATCTTCCTTCTATTAAATTAGGAACAACTTTTTTAAAATTTCTCCCACTCATAACAATTGACTTTTCATGTCTCCCAGAATTAAGAATAAGTTTCCTCTTGTTTAATAAAGATTTATTAACAAAAGTTGGTACATCCACCAAATTACCAAAAGGAGGAATAACTCCTAACCTCATTCCCCTACTTTTAAATCGGCTCTTTATTAATCTTTCTGAAGCAAATTTTACTTTTTTAATCTTCTTTTTCCCAACCTCTTCTCTTTGTTGATTAATTAAACCTTTAATTTTTCTCTTATCTACATTTCGATTAGCAGGAAGAGAAACAACCCCGATATCTCTTCTTCCTAATTTTAAAACTAAAGTTTTTGCAACTCGACTTGGTTTTTCATCCAAAGTTTCAGATTTATCATAAGCAGTATAAACAGTCCTATGATCAATAGAATCATAGCTAACACCAGAATCATCTAAAAATTTAATTAACCTCTTTGGAATTGTCATAATAATTAAATTCTACCAAAAACAAAAAACCTGTAAAGACAGGTTTCTTGTTATTTTTTGGTATTAGTCACTTAGAGTTGTCTCGGATCAATCTTAAAGGTGCATTGATCAGGACCTTTAAAGTTAAAAACCAAATTTAAGTTTTTAACTTTAATCAACCTAACTTTGAAAGTTAAATGTTATGATCTACGGACAGCTTCCGCTACCCGTGCCTTGTTACGACTTAGCCCTTCTTACTGAATCCAGCTTAGGCCACAAATAAATGCAGACTTTGGCTGTTCCCAGCTCGCTTGGCTTGACGGGCGGTGAGTACAAGGTCCAGGGACGAATTCACCGCTACATGGATGATCAGCGATTACTAGCGATTCCGGCTTCATGAGGTCGAGTTTCAGACCTCAATCCGAACTAAGATTAGGTTTGATGAGATTAGCTCCGAATCTCTTCTTCGCAACTCATTGTCCTAACCATTGTATCACGTGTGCAGCCCAGGACATCAGAGGGACATGCAGATTTGGCGTCATCCTCTCCTTCCTCCGTATTATCTACGGCAGTCTTCCATGACACTTGAAACATAGAATAAGGGTTACGTAGGTTTCCCCATTTAAGGGAGCATCTCACGACACCTACTGACGACAACCATGCACCACCTGAGCTAGTGTCCTTGTGGACGGCTTTCTTTTGGGAAAGCTTTCACTAGCTTGTCAAGTCCTGGTAAGATTCCTCGCTTATTATCGAATTAAGCCACATGATCCACCGCTTGTGTGGACCCCCGTCTATTCCTTTGAGTTTGAGTCTTGC
>CAZXBN010000018.1:0-8223 GCA_964638845.1 uncultured Candidatus Saccharibacteria bacterium | reverse complement strand
AATATTTTTTTTCATATTTTTTTAAATTTATTTTTATAACATTAATCTATATCAAAAATATCTCTGATTTGTTTCAATAAAGAAACAACTACAGGGGCTGGCATTAAACTATAAGAATCTTTACCTTCGTTATCTTTAAAGGTCCATGGTTTTTCTTTAGTCTTTACTTCTCCTGTTTCTTTATCTCTACTTAAAACAAATTCTGGTGTTATCTCATAATCATCAACATATTCTTCAGCCTTATCAACGGGAACAGAATTTCTTAATAAGATTTTTGGTATTCCATGTAAAGATAAGGCCTTTTTAATTAACTTTTCATCCCTTTCTAATCTTTCTTTAATATTTTCAATTCCTAACTCATCCCCTTCTTTTGAAACCATTCGAACCTGGTCACATTCTGGATTATCACAATATAAGAAAAATTCTTCTTTTTCTTCGTCATAACCCTTTTCAGGGGTTGGAAGTAATTTTAAATTTCTAGAAGTTTTACATTTAGGACAAATCTTTCTCCATTTTATCCTTTCATCAATAACATTTTCTGGAACATCAATTAAAACAAAAACATCAGGATCGCTTCTATAACCAATCAAGTCTCTAAAGAATAAGGAGAAATCAATCTGGTTTAAGTTTCTAGGAAAACCATCCAACAACAAGGTTTTCTTTTTACTTTTTGAAACCTCTCTTTTTATTAAAGTTAAAATTAACTCAGTTGGTAAAAGTTTTTTAGTGCTTCTCCCCTCCAAACTTTCAATAATTTTATCAACAGAATGACTCCCTCGATAATTTTCTCTAAGATAATCAAATAATTCTTCTTTTTTATTTTCATCTTTTAATTCTTCATCGACTCTTCTGATCATGTCCCCAACCGAAAAGTGTCTAATTAAATCAGAACCAATTAAGTTGACTAACTTTTTAGAATAGGTCCCTTTTCCAGAATTCTTTTTACCTAATAAGTAAGCAATAAAAGTATGATCTTTTAAATATTCTCTTACTTTTTTAATATCTTCTCCTGCCTTAGCTTCAAAATACTCTTTTTCTTCTTCTGGATTAGTAAGATCAAACTTTTTATCAACACCCTCAACCTTACTTTTAAACAAAGGAAATTTACTCATTTTATTTTTTAATTTATATTTATATTTTCACCATTGGAAATAATTTTAATATCTCTATTTAAGTCTGTTCTTAAAACTTTTATATCATATTTATTTAAAACCTCCAACACTTCAGGCGAAGGATGATTGTAACGATTGTCTTTTCCTGCTGAGATAATACCAATTTCCGGATCTACTTTTTGAATAAAATCATCTCCGGAAGAAGTTTTACTCCCATGATGTCCAACCTTTAGAACATCGGAGCTTAATTCAATATTTTTTTCAATCAATTTCTCCTCTTTTGATTTAGACAAGTCTCCCATTAGTAAAAAAGAATTTTTATCATAACTTAAACGTAAAACAATTGAAGTATCATTAAAGTCTTTCACCTCTTCATTTTTATATTTCTTAAAAGGATACAAAAGATCAAAATGAACTTTTGGAGTTTCAATTTTATTTTTAGAACTAACAATTCTATTTTCAATATCATAGCTATCTAATATTTCCTTCCATTCATTACATTCACCATTGTCTTTTAATAAGCCGTTCCAAACCACATAATCTACCTTATAATTTTTTAAAACTTCAATTAAACCAGCGATATGATCATGGTCAGGATGAGTTAAAACTATTAAATCAATTGTTTTGTCCCAAGGTTTCATAACTCCTCCTAGTTTTTCTAAAACCTTATTATTAGGCCCTCCATCAACTAAAATTTGGTATTTATTTGGGGTTTCGATAAAAATTGAGTCACCCTGTCCAATATCAAAAACATTAACCTCAAGATTACCAACATTTATTAAATCAAAAACTACACTCCAAGCAAGAAGATTAAAACAAACTAAAATTAATAATATTTTTTTCTTTTTCATTATTCTATTATAACAAAACACTCAACTTTAAATAGTTGAGTGTTTCATTAAGAATTCTGAGAAAATTATTCGTCTTTCTTTTTACTAGGTAGAATTTTGAACATTCCTGTTCCACATTCAGGACATTTACCTTTAAGAGCTCTTCTCTTTGTTTTTCCTTTTCCTTTCATTTCAACTTCTTTAGCATCTTCCATTTCTCTTTTCTCTTTGCATTTTACACAATATGCTGTAGGCATAGTATTTTTTTAAATTCAAAAAATAATAACGACCTTTAAAAAATTAAAATGTTTAACTGCCTACATTGTAGGTTTAAGCTTAAATATAGTCAAGTTAAAAAATAAAAAATTGATAAGCTAAACAAATTAATATATAATCGAATCATTAATATAATAAAACTCAAAAATGCAAAAACCAACTAAAGAATTTTGCGTTGTTGGACATAAAAAACCCGACTCAGATAGTATTTGCTCAGCAATAGCTTATACCTACTATCTTAATAAAAAAGGTAATAAAGCAACTGCTTGTCGAACAGGAGAAATTAACAAGGAAACAGAGTTCATCCTTGATCGTTTTAATTTTGAAAAACCTGAACTCTTAAAAAGTGCTAAAGGAAAAAACTTAATCCTTGTAGATCATAACGAAAAAAAGCAGGCTCCCGATGATGTTGACCAAGCAACTCTTGTTCAAATTATCGATCATCACAAAGTTAATTTTAGTCATGACAAGCCAATTTCTTTTTACATTGAACCAATTGGCGCAACATCAAGTATTGTTGCAAAACAATTTTTAAAAGACCCTAAAGTTGAATTAACAAAAGAAATTGCTGGACTTTTGCTATCAGCAATTTTGTCAGATACAGTCATTTTTAGATCTCCAACTACAACTAGAGAAGATATTATTATTGCTAAAACCTTAGCTCAAGAAGCAGATATCGAAAAAATAGAAGATTTTGGAATTGAAATTAAAAAGAAAAAATCTTCCTTAAAAGGATTAAAAATTAAAGATATTATCCTGGGAGATTTTAAAGAATATGATTTTGATAAAAAAACAATTGGTTGTGGGCAAGTTGAAGTTGTTGACTTAAAAGAAGTAAACGAAAAAGAAGAAGGAATTAAAAAAGAATTAGAAAAAATAGCAAAAAAACGAGATTATGAACTTCTCGTTTTTCTAGCAACAGATATTATTAAAAAAGGTTCAAAAGTTTTGTTCTGATACCAAGATAATTATATGGAAAAAACTTTCAGCAAAAAACCAAAAGATAACTCATTTTATCTAGAAGGAGTAATGTCTAGAAAGAAACAAATTATCCCTCCCCTTACTAAAACTTTTAAAGAATAATTATCTTGATTTTCGAATTGCTTTTGCAACTCGACTAACTGATAAAAGATAAGCCGCTTTGTTAAGGCTTATCTTTTTCTTTTTGGATAATTTCCAAACTTCATCAAAAGATTTACCTAAACTTTTTTCAAGACCTTGAAAAGTTTTTTCTTTCTTCCATTCTTCTTTTTTAGTATTTTGAAGCCATTCAAAGTAAGAAGCTGTTACTCCTCCTGCATTTGATAAAATATCAGGTACTATTATAATTCCTCTATCCTCTAATATTTCTTGTGCTTCTTCAGTAATAGGATTATTAGCCATTGCAACAATATATTTTGCTTGAATTCTAGAGGCGTTATCCTTTGTAATAACATTTTCAACTGCTGCTGGCACCAAAACATCAACTTTTGATTCTAGTAACTCCTTATTGGTAATTGTTTTTCCTCCTTCCGCATCACAAACTGAGCCTCTGCAATAACAACCAGCTATTTTCCCTTTTTTCTGACTACATTCAAAAACTTTTTCTGGATTTAAACCATTCTTTAAAAAAACACCACCACCATATTCAGATAAACCAAAAATCTGATAACCTTTCTCAAAGGCAAATTTTGAAAAATAAAAACCAACATTTCCAAAACCCTGGATTGCAAGAGATGTTTTCTCTGGTTCTAAATCAAAAACTTCCTTAAGCTTTTCTAAAACTACGACCCCTCCATAACCAGTCGCTTCAGTTCTTCCTTTTAGTCCTCCTGTCTTTAAAGACTTGCCAGTAAAAGAGGCTAAACTTGATTCTCCTTTTAATTTTGAAAATTCATCAACCATCCAAGCCATAACTTGAGAATTAGTATTCATATCAGGTGCAGGTACATCTTTATGAGGACCAATTAAAGGAAATAATTTCCGAACATAACCTCGAGCAAGTCTTTCTAGCTCTTTTTCACTTAAACTTTTTGGATCAACAATAACTCCTCCTTTTCCACCTCCAAAAGGAATACTAGCCAAAGAGCACTTCCAAGTCATTAACATCGATAAAGTTTTAATTTCTTCTTCTGAAACTTTTTCGTAAAAACGAATCCCTCCCTTATAAGGACCAAGAATATCATTATGCTGAGAACGGAACCCAGTAAAGACTTTGGTCTTACCATTATCCATTAAAACTGGTATTTGAAACTTTGATAAAAAATTAGGATTTTTTAATTCTTCTATTAAGTTATTACCTAAAGATAATTCTTTTGCAATTTTAATAAATTGGTTTTGAGCCTCAATAAAAATATTATTCTTCATCTTGTTTTTTTCTTTTAATTTTAATAGCTTTACCTTCAACTAACGCTTCAGCAATTTTTTTGCGAGCTGAAATTAATATTCGACTTAAAGTGCTTTGTGAGATATTCATTTTTTTTGCAGCTTCATTTTGCTTAATCTCTTTAAAATCACAAAGTCTTATCGCTTCTAATTCTCCGGCTTCCAAAGAAATTTCTTCTAAATCTCTAAGTGAAATAGCCCGAGGTTTAAAATAAGTAATCCCCGGATTAAATAAAACTCTTCTTGGTTTTCTTGGTCTAATCATAATTTATTATTCAGGAAGAACTCCTAAAGTATTGTTAAACCTATTAATATAATTAAATAAACCAATAACTGAAACTATTTCAACTATTTGAGCTTCTGAATAATTTTCTCTTAAATTTTTAAAAGCCTCAACTTGATCAACATTAGCATCATCAGTAATATCTTTAACTAAATCTAATATTTTTTTATCTTTTTCTTTAGTTTTTTCAATTTCTTTTAAAACCTTCTTAGAAGCTCCTAATTTCTTAATCATTTTTTTAGTTACATCGACACAAAAAGGGCATTTTAACATCTTAGAAACGGTATAGGCCATCTTCCACTTCAAAAGAAGCTTAATCTCTCCATCTTTCATTACAGAACCAAATAATTCAGTAAATTCTTTTAAAATAGAAGGGGAATGAGCCATTACCTTTACCCATTCCGGAACCCCACCTGTCTTTTTTTCAAATTTTTTATAAACCTCTTTAGCAACCTCATTAATCTCGTTTTTTTCTAATGATGAAATAATAGCCATAATTAAAAATAAGTTATTTTAATAATTAAAAATAACACAAATAAAAAGAAAAATACAGAAAAGGCCCCTTCCTAAAAAGGGGCCTTCTTTATAAACCTTATTCTAGTTCCTCGATTCTCTTTTTTAAAGCCTTAATCTCTTCTTCTAACATTTCTTTTTCTTCTTTCTTTGTAATAGGAGCTCTATAAAATCCACCTCCTTGAGCTAAGCCTCTACCATATCCTCGACCTCTCATTCTTCTTCCGCAACACCCCATCCCTCTTCCAGTCATTGGGCCTAATCCACGAGGACCTGTTCTATCAAATCCTGGCATATTTTTTTAAATTTAAATTAATTATTGACCTTTCATTATAAGTATATACCCATAATAAAATGCTGTCAATATTAACCTAGGTTTTTATCAAAAACCATAATAGACGGGATGGTAATATACCAAACCAATAAAATCATATCAAAACTCTTCCCTAGAGCAGCACCAATAAAGAATATCTCTACCATTGAAACGATAGAAGCAATAACTAAACTAATTAAATCCTTCTTCTCTCTAAATTTCCAAGAATAAATAATCATTAAAATAAGAAACAAAAAGAAAAATCCAGTTACGATATCATAGATTCTTGAATCAGATGGTAAACTAATAATAGTCTGGAAAACACCAATAGAAATTAAACCCGCCAATAAACAATCGGCAATTGTTTTAATAATAAATTTAAAATCTACCATATTTTTTTAGAAATTTGGATTTCAGAAGTGTTTTCTGATTCACAAGATTGAATATGAATAACATTATCCTCATCAATCATAAAAGCATACCCAGTCCCCGTTTGTTTATCACTTAAGCCTTTATCCCAATTTACCCCTCCTTCTGGACTAACAGGCAATTCTCCAATATAACCTTTATCAATTAAAACAGAAAAGTCTAAACAATAATCATCATCAAAGATTTCAACATCTGAAAATTTATTTTGATCATCACAACCCTTAAGTTTAGGACCAGCAACAATCATATACCAATCTTCTCGATATAAACCATCTATTTCTTTAAATAAATTGGCTTCTTCGTTGTCTTTATTATATTGTTCAAGTGACTTTATGATTGAAGAAACATCTGCCCATCTTTCAGCATCCCGAGCACTTTTAAATTTTTGAACAGGATTAAAAACAAAAAATAAAACAGCAAAAATAATAAGAGTAACTGCAATGTTTGCTAATAAAATTATTAAATTAAAATCTTTTTTTTCTTTTTTGTTTTCCATTTTATTTTTTATATATATTAAAATAACTTACTAATATTATAAGATTTATTGAGAAAATTAAAAAGTTTATAAGGATGGATAGGCATCCAATAACTCTTTCCAAGATTTACAAAAAGGTTGAATTTCTTTTTTCATCTCTGGTAACAATTCAATAATTTTACAATCTTTTTTCAGTTTTTTTAAAGCAACTTTTTTAGACACCTTGTTAATCATCGTAATATAGTAAGAATCAGTCATATGACTAATAGAGTTAGCAACAGCTAAAATTTTAGCCTCAATAGTATTAGGTAAAACATCAGTACATTTATGGCTTCTTACGCAATGAGAAACTTTTCCAATTTGCGAAGGAGATATCTTTAAATTAGGTAAAAAAAGACGAACTTCGTTTTCAGAATTAATTGAATGGTCTTTACGACTACCAGTAAGCTGCCCAATATCATGAAGCCAAACAGATAATAAAACTACCTCTCTATCTGCTTCTGGATGATTAGGTAATATTTCTTTTGCCCATTTCTCTGTCTTAAAAACGTGTCTATCTAAAAAGTTATAAGGAGGATTTTGTTCCTTTTTAAAGTTTTCTAAAAAATATATTTTTGTTTTATTGATTACGTCCATAAAATAAAAAAGACTTAAAAAAGTCTTTTATTAACAACCATCTATTTTTCCTTTCTAAAAACAATTGGGGTTATTCTTTCATAAAATCTTAATCTTTTTCGTAATTTCTTTTCATTCCTTTTAATTTTTTTATCCCAAACTCTTGGATTCTTTTTAACCATTCTAGATACTGAAGAAAAATGCTTTTGAAGAGTAGTTAATTTATATTTTATTGACCTTAAAAGCTTAGTCTTTCTTTTTTTAGATAAGCCCTTTTTATAAGAAACCTTTAAAGGAATCCCCATCTTCTTCATTAACTTGTTAATGTCAGGATTTACCTCCCACTTTTCAGCTTTTTCACGAAGCTTATTTGCTCTTTCTTCAAATTCAGAAAGGGTTTTTAAAGCTTTTTTAGTTTTTTTCTTTGTTTTTTTAGTCATCGTTTTTAAATTTTAACAGAAAATTGACTTTAAATCAATTTTTATTTAAAAAAAAGAGCATTAAATTAATGCTCGTACTACTTTAAAATTTGTTCATAGAGATCTTTCTCATTTCTTAACAGATAAGAAGGTAAAAAGATTTTTTTCCATTCTTTAATTACCTCCCCATTATTAAATAACTCTCTAAGATTATTATTCCAAATTTCAATTTTCTTTTTTGGAATATCTAATTCTTGAGAAGAATGAAGTAATCCATTTTGGATGATATCCCTAATAGATACTGTTTTAGAATCGCTAATAAACTTTTTGTTTTTAACGACTCTATCTGCATATTCAAAAGAGTTTTTATTCTTCTCCTTTAAAGAAGCAAATACGTTAAAAGAGGCAAGTTGAACAATTCGATAAGCTACTTCTACCTCAAAACCATTTTGCTTTAAAAATTTCTTAGCATGACTTGAAGCATAACAACCCTTTAAGTTCATAACTTCCTTCAACATGTTTCGAGGAAAAACAACAAGTCGATCTAAAATCTTAATCATATTATCTAAAGAACGACAAGTAACATGAAAAAGA
>CAZXBN010000017.1:0-8225 GCA_964638845.1 uncultured Candidatus Saccharibacteria bacterium | reverse complement strand
ATGAATTATATTTTAACTTATCTAATTTATTTATTCTTTGGAGTCCTACCTAGTTTAATTTGGTTATCTCACTATCTTAAAAAAGATAATGAGCCTGAACCTAAAATACTACTAACTAAAATATTTGTATTGGGGGCGCTAATAACAATCCCAACAGTTTCGGTTCAACAATTTGTTTTAGCACAACTTAAAACAAAATATTTCGATTCTTCATTCATCTTTTTAATTACTTCTTTATTTTTAATGGCCTTTATCGAAGAGGCTTCAAAATTTTTAGTTGTTAAATTTGGAATACTTAAACATAAAGAGTTTGACGAACCAATAGATGCAATGATTTATATGATAACCTCAGCTTTGGGCTTTGCTGCAGCAGAAAACTTCTTAACTTTAGTATTTGTTTCAAATGATAGCTTTTCAAGCTTAAATCAAACAACAATTATTTGGGAAAATGTTTTTCAAGTTTCCTTGGTGAGGTTCTTAGGAGCAACCCTTTTACATGCACTTTGTGCAGGAGTTATTGGTTTTACGATCGGTTATTATTTTTATAAACAGAAAGAAAAAAACATCACTTTAGCTTTAATTTTAGCAACAATCTTGCACAGCCTATACAACTTATCTATAATGAAACTAGAAGCAGGATGGAGCATGTTAAATCCTTTTATTCTATTAATCGTTTTATATTTACTAGTTTCTTCTTGTTTTCAAAAACTTAAAAAAATTAAAAATAATGAATAAAGAAAATACTGATCAAAAATTTGAAATTTCTGAAGAAAAATTAGAATCAGATGGAAAATTAACGGTTGATGTTTTTCAAACTCAATCAGACTTAACTATCCAGTCAGCTGTTGCAGGAGTAAGGTTGGAGAATTTAGACATTTCTATCGATAAAGATTTAATTATTATTAAAGGCAAAAGGGAAAGACCGGAAAGAGAAAAAAGAGATTACTTCTGCAAAGAGTGTTATTGGGGTTCTTTTTCAAGAAAAATAATATTACCTGTTAAAGTTAATAAAGAAGATATTAAAGCAACATTAAAAAAGGGTATTCTAACTATTAAAATTCCGAAAGAAAGAGGAGAAAAAAAGAGAAAGATAGTAATTGAAGAATAAAAAAGGTCGCTTATCAAAAGCGACCTTTTTAATATGGTGCGGATGGTGGGAGTCGAACCCACACGAGTTTCCTCACATGATCCTAAGTCATGCGCCTATGCCAATTCGGCTACATCCGCTAATAAGGTAATAATAAAAAAAATCAACCTTAAAAACAAGGTTGATTTTCTTTAGCTTAAATTTTTGATCTTATCCAACAACACCTTCAGCTATTGAAGGAATCACTCGAGATAAGAAAGCAACAATTAACCCAACTGTCGCATAAAGAACATAATTTCTTCCTTTTGTAAGATTTTCTTCATCTTGTCCAGCTCTTAAAATCAAAAATCCACCATAAACAGTAAAGACAGAAACAAGTGATAGTAAGCCGTAAAAAATCCAATCAGTGACAGTATAAATAGTTTCTAACAAGCAAACCATTCCCCATCCTTCAACGGTTGAAGAAACAGAAGTAGCACCAAAACTTGGACCATAACCTGGACCAAAATCAATATCATGAGTAACATCACAACCTTCTATTGGAGCAGCAGCCAAAACACTTGAAGCTGTTACTAACAATAAAGCAACCACTAAAATTGAACCTACTAATTTATTCATTTTAACTTTTTCTTTTTTTAACCCGACCTTTTGTTTTTTAAAAATTAACTATTATATTTAAGATAACAAGAAAGTATTCATTAAGCAAGCAAAGAACTTACCATCGCTGGAATAGCATTAGCAAATAAACCAACCACAATACCAACCGCCGCCCAAATTATAAACTTTTTACCCTTTCCTACTCTTTCTGGATCCATACCTGCTGTGACAATATAATAAGTTCCTAACATTATCATTAAAGGAGAAATTACCATTAAAGCAGTAAAAACCCATTTAGAAATTAATCCTGCTGAACCCATTAAACAAACTAATCCCCATTCATTTAAAGACTGATCAACAGTAGTAGTGGTGTTATCAAACTGGCAAGTAGTATCAGAACCAATAATCTCGCCCTCAGAGTAAAGAGTTCCATTCAAGGTAACATCACTTTTTAATTCACAACATTCTAAAGGCCCTCCCATCTCTGCCCCAAAAGAGACTCGAGGCAAGAATAAAAATAAAGCAACTAGCAAAAATAAATTTTTAAATATTTTTTTCATATTTTTTAAATACCTAATAAACCATAAAGTAAATCAGACAACCCTTGAGAAAGTAAAACAATTAAAAAACCAATTAAAGTCCACATTATTATATCTTTCCCTTTCTTAATCCTCTCCTCATCGCCCCCAGCTGTAGTAATTAGAAAAGCTCCAGTAATCACTAAAACAGGAACAACAACAACTGAAAGATTAAATATAAAATTAATAATCGGTTCTATGATAACACTCAAACTTTTATCACTATCTTCGTTCCCTAAAGGATTACAATAACAAACTTGACCATCTGGCATTGTCTCGGTATTTGGATTGTCACAATATTCAGTACAAGTTTCAGCAGCTCCAACCACTATTGGGGAAAGAGCTAAACTAAGAATTGATAAAATAAGAAATATTTTTTTCATTAAATTATTATATAATATTATTTTCTAAAAACCAAACCCCAATGATAAATTCCAGCTGGAAGTTCTTTAACTAAATCTAAGCCTATTTTATCTGCTATTAATCCAACTTCGTTTGAACTAATAGGGTTAGCTACTTTCATTGGAGATTCTTTCTCCCAATCAACTACTAATAAGTGACCTCCCTCTTTTAAAATTTTATTTGCCTCTTTTAAAACTTTTTTTCTATCCTTAACGGCAAATAATAAATTAGTCATTAAAACTAAATCACAACTCCCATCGGGAAGTTGTGATCCTTGTTCAACATCAGCTCTAATAGTTTTAACATTAAATAGTTCTTCTTCTTTAGCTTTCTTTTCTAAAACAGAAAGAGGAGAGCCTTGAATATCAATTGCGTAAATAGTTCCTTCTTTAATTCTTTTAGCTAATGGCAAAACCCAACCACCAGAACCTGAACCAAAATCAGCTACCGTAAAATCCTTTCTTAAATTAATTTTATCTAGAACTCTGATTGGATTAAGAAAAGCCATATACTTAATTATAGTTTATTTTAAAAAGAATTAAAGAGAAGTAATTGAAATTACCTTATCTTTCTTATTTAATTTCATAATTCTTACTCCTTGAGTATTTCTACCTAATTGAGAAATAGATTTAGCCTTCATTCTAATAACTTTTCCTTTTTCCGAAATTACAATAAGGTCTTTGTCTTTTTTAGTTAATAGTTTAGAAACAGCAATCTTTCCTGTCTTCTTTTTAATAGCCATTGTTTTAAGACCTACTCCTCCTCTTTTTTGAGCCTTATATTTCTTTAATGAAGTTTTCTTACCATAACCTTTCTCACTAATTACAAATAGGGATTTTTTACCTTTTTTAGTTTTAACAACACTCATTCCAACAACTTCATCACCCTTCTTTAAGTCCATACCTTTAACCCCTTTTGCATTTCGACCCATTGCTCGAGCTTCCTTTTCTTTAAATCGAATAGACTTACCTTTTTTAGAAACTAAGATTAATTCGTCTTTTCCACTTGTTTTACAAGCCTTCTCCAAACTATCATTCTTTCCTAAAGAAATAGCAATTAGACCAGAACGACGAATATTTTTAAATTCCTTCAAAGCAGTTCTTTTAACTTTTCCTTTTTTGGTTACCATTGTTAAGTAACCTTTTGGTTCTTTTTCTCCTTCTTTAGTTAAAGGTAAAACAGATTGAATTTTATCTTTCGAAGATATTTCTAAGAAATTAGCTAAACCTCGTCCTTTAGCAACCCTTCCTTTCTTTGGAATTTCAAAGGCAGGAACCTTGTAAACCTTACCCTTATCGGTAAAGAAGAGAAGGTTATCATGAGTATTAGTACTAAAAAACTTATTAACTACATCCTTACCAACTGTTTTCATTCCAATAATTCCTTTACCTCCTCTTTTTTGGATTTTATAAGCTTTAGGACTAATTCTTTTAATATAACCACCTTGAGTTAAAGTAACAATTGTTTCCTTTTTAGGAACTAAGTCTCTTTTTGAAAAATCACCAACATCACCTTTGAAAACTTCGGTTCTTCTCTCATCACCAAACTCATCTTTTAATCTTTCAAGTTCTTTAATAACAATTTTGGTAATCTTCTTAGGACTATCTAAAATTGACTTATATTTCTTAATTTTTGCTTTTAATTCTTTAAGTTCTTCTTCAATTTCTTTCATTGCCATCTTAGCTAAAGTAGCTAATTTAGTATCTAAAACAGCATCAGCCTGAATTTCAGTTAAATCAAATTCTTTTATTAAGTTCTTTTGAGCGTCTTTTCTATCGTCCGACTCTTTAATAATTTTAATAGCCTTATCAATATCAGCTAAACATTTATAAAGACCTTCTAAGATGTGTGCTCTAGCTTCAGCTTTTTCTAACTTATATTTCGTTCGACGAGTAACAACCTCTTTTCGATGAGCAACAAAATGTCTTAAAACTTTCATTAAATTTGAAAGCTTTGGTTGTTTACCGTCTTCCAAGATAACCATGTTAACATGGAATCTTTTCTGTAAATTACTAAACTTAAATAATCGATTTAAAATTCTTTTTGGAATAACATTTCTTTTTAAATCAATTGTAATTCTTAAACCATCTTTATCAGATTCATCTCTAATATTTTTAATTCCTTTAATTTTATCTTCTAAAACTAATTTAGCTAATCGACTTAAGAATCTTTTCTTTCTAATTCGATAAGGAATTTCAGTGATAATAATTTGTTGTTTTCCTCTTTTCCCTTTTACGATTTTAGTTTTTCCCCTTATTGTAATTGATCCTTTTCCAGTAGCATAAGCCTCCATTATATTTTCTTTATTGTAAATAGATCCACCAGTAGGAAAGTCTGGTCCCTGAATATATTCACAAATATCTTCAAGTTCTGCTTTTGGATTTTTAAGTAAATGAATTAAAGCATCACAAACCTCGGTTAAGTTATGAGGAGGAATATTAGTTGCCATCCCAACAGCAATACCTAAAACCCCATTTAAAAGAAGTTGAGGTAAAGGTGAAGGTAAAACACTAGGTTCTTCTTTTGTTCCGTCGTAATTCTCTCTAAAATCAACCGTATCTTTTTTAATATCTTTCAACATTTCCTCTCCAATCTTTGATAGCTTCATCTCAGTATTATGACTAATGAATCCATTAGAAACAAAGGAGTGACAATCACTATCAACTCTTAAAGAATAAACTTTTTCTTTGCCTTTTTCTTTAACAGAAACAATTTCATCAAATAAATAATTATTTTCTAGAAATTGTTTAACAAGTTTTAAATCTTTTTTATCTAATATTTTAGATAATTTTTCACAATAATCATTAAGTTTAGGATATCTATCTAAATTATGAGTTTTAAGCCATTTATTTTCATATTTTTTTCTTAAATATTGAGAAAGAAAAGGAATATAGTCTGTCTTAGACATTACTTTGTTGTCAGAATTAGCCTGAGAATATTCTTCCAGTCTCTCTTTTTTCTTTTTAGAAACAAAACCAATTTGTTTTTTAAATAAAGCAAAATTATCATGACCTCTAATAAATAATCTTGAAGTACTTCTGGTCTTTTCACCCCTTAAAAATGAATCAATTCCAAATCTTAAAAGAATAACTTGTAAATCTTCGAGTAATTTCTTGCTAACAGAAGTATAAGTTAATTCCATTGATTGCCTTCTTTTCTTACCACAAGCATAAATAGAACCGTCACCTTCGAATAATCCTTTCAAGAAAGCAGCAATTGATTTTTTACTAGTATGAAAAATCGCCTCTGGAATTTCTTTTTCAGAAGCAACACAATTTTTAAGCCCTAAATTCTTTAAAAATTCATTAACATAGTAAGAATGAATTTCTAAGGAAGTATAGTCTTTTTTCCCGTATCCTGAAGGTTTTCTCTTAAATTCATGTAATCTGCAATCAGGAAATACTTTTTCAAAGTTTTTCTTAAACTTATCAATAAATCTCTTGTTGGTATTAACAAAACCAATTTGTTTATCAGAAATATGACCATCAGTTATTATTGCTCCCAACAAGAAAGCCAATTCAGAACTCATTTTAGAAGGAAGTTCTTTCTTTTCAATCTTCTTATTATTAACTTCAGGATAATATTGTTTTAAGTCTAACTCTTCATGGTCCCATAAAGTATCATTACTTCTATCAATAACTGCAAAATCTCCTTCTTTTAGGTCTTCAAATAATTTCCATTTAAAAACAGGTTGACCTTCCTCGTTCTTTCGAAGAGTTAAGATTGGATGATTTTCAGTTGCTTTTAATTTGTAACCTCTAAAGGTTTCAGCTTCCAAAACAGGATGAACTCCTGAATCAAACCATTTAGAAGCATTATTAACTTTCTGATCAAAAGATAAGACTTTTAAAGAAATATCTTCTTTATCAGAAATATCATTAATTTTTTCCAAACAATGATCACTTATTATTCTAGAATCACCAGTAACACAATAACGCATTGCTGCAAACTCTCCTGGATCATCAATAGAACCCATATTCCCTTGTCCATTAACCAAAGGGTAACGTAAAGAAAAGTCTTGAGCCATTCTAACAGCAGCTCGATAAACAGCCTGATCTCCATGAGGGTGGTATCCACCAAGAACTCCACCAACAACATTAGCTGATTTCCTACTTTTACGATTATGACGAAGACCCTCTTCAATCATAACGTAAAGAATCCTTCTTTGAACTGGTTTTAAACCGTCCCTAACATCAGGAAGGGCTCTTGAAATAATAACCGACATTGCATAATCAATATAAGAGGATTTCATCTCCTCTACAATTTCTCTTTTTTCAATATCTTCCTTAATTTCTTTCTTTTTCTTTTTTTTCTTCTTCTTTTTTGCCATTTATTTTTTAAAATTATTAATTTTTACTTTGAAAAATTTTTTCTCTTATTTCATTTATTTTACCTTGAATTGCTTGAATTTCAAGATATTCTTCTATTTCCTCCCCTTGTTTCTCTTTTAAGGTAATTTGAACGTCTCTAACATAGAAAAACAACAAAACAATAAAGACTAAAAGTAAAACTATCAAAAAAATCTTTTTTCTTTTTTTAATTGGTAGTGACCTTATTTTATTAAGAAACTTCATTTAAATTTTTTAAAAAATTATCTAAATCTTGAGGAAGAGAAGATTTAAAAACCTTCTTCTCTTTATCTAATAAAGGAATTTTTAAAAAAGAAGCATGTAAAAACTGTCTTTTCAAATCTTCCTTTTTTTGATCCCTAAAACGATAAGTTTGGTCTCCAACAATTGGATAACCAAGATACTTTAAATGAACCCTAATTTGATGAGTACGTCCAGTTTTAATATTAACCTCTAACAAAGTATATTCTTGTTTGTCTTTCAAAAAATGTTTTTTTGTTTGAAAAAGAGTAACTGCTCTTTTTTTCCCTTTTCTATTTAAGGAAAAAAGAGAGAAGGCTCTTTGTTGAGTTCTGTGTTTTGTAGAACGACCAATCAAAGTTTTAATAATACCGCTTTTTCTTTTTAAATTACCAAAAACTAAAGCTGTATATTTCTTGGTAACATTCCTTTTTCTAAATTGTTTAGTAAAAAAAGAAAAAGCCTTTTCATTTTTCGCAATTAATAAAATACCAGAAGTTCCTTTATCAAGACGATGAATCATCCCATATCTTGGAGCTTTACCAGTTTTTTTTAAAACAGGAAACTGCTCCAAAAGCTGTTTCATTACTGATTTTCGATCTTGATCTTCAGAATAAACAACTAATCCCGCTGGCTTATTAATAACCAAAAGGTTCTCATTTTGATAGATAATTTTAATTTTATCCATGTGGGCGATACTGGAGTCGAACCAGTGACCTCCACAATGTCAGTGTGACGCTCTAACCAACTGAGCTAACCGCCCTCAAATTCAGGGTGGGCGTGCGTGGACTCGAACCACGGACCTCGTCTTTATAAGAGACGTGCTCTAACCACTGAGCTACACGCCCCAAGATCTAAACGCCCTATTAAAGATTATAAGTCTTTAATTTTAATTTTAAAGTTTCTTTCCTTTTTCTTTTCCTTCTTTTCTTTATTTGGTTTCTCTTTTTCTTTCTTTTCGTCTTGTTCTTT
>CAZXBN010000016.1:0-8967 GCA_964638845.1 uncultured Candidatus Saccharibacteria bacterium | reverse complement strand
ACTCTATTCCTTTTTTGGCTTTCGGAGTCATTATTGTTTTTACAAGATCATCTCTAATTCTTTCTTTTGAAATTAATTCTAAAGATTTAGAATGTTTTTTGATGGCTTCTTTAGTTTTTTCTTCTATCTTCCAGTCACCCTTAAGGTAAGCAGAAAATCTTACCGCTCTCATCATTCTTAAAGCATCTTCGTTAAATCTTTTGTCTGGATCTCCAACTGTTCTAATGGTTTGATTTTTTAAATCTTTTTTACCATTAAAATAATCAATAACTTTAGTTTTATCTTTAGTAATATCAATAGCCATAGCATTAACAGTAAAGTCTCTTCTGGATAAATCTTCTTTTAAGGTTTTAACAAACTCTACTTTTTCTGGATGTCTTTTATCTTTGTACCCTGATTCTGATCGATAGGTGGTAATCTCTATTTCTTTTAATCTCGGGTTTTTACTTTCTGTCTGAATGGTAACAGTTAAGAATTTATTTTTATAAAAACTGTCTGGAAATATTTCTTGTATTTCTTTTGGTTTAGCGTTACTTGTAATATCCCAATCGTTGGGTTCTTTTGTTTGAGATAAAGAATCTCTTACACAACCACCAACGATATAGCCTTCATATCCACTTTTTTTAAGTTTTTTAATTACTTTTTTAACTTCTTTTGGTATTTCCATATATTAAAATATTATCTTAAATAGTTGATTTCTTCAATTGAAAAAATATTTAAAAAGTATAATATTGTAATTAAGTGAGTTCATTGAAAAAACAAATAGGTATTGGAATTGGTGTTTTGTTGTTTTGTAGTTTATTAACTCTTGTTTCAGCCGAAACAATAAGTTATGAAACTGAAGATTATAGTGTCTCGGTTTCGGAGTCTGAATTGGGAGGATTAAGATTGAATTGTTCAGAAGGGTGGAACATGTTTGTTCCGGCTCAGAAAATAGAAAATATTACTTCGGTAAATTCTTCGGCTTTCTTCTTTTCAACAACTAATATAGGTTATTATGTTATTGCTGTTGAAGACGGAGAATTTCTTTTTCGAAATATGAGTAACGAAGTTGTTTATAAAGAGGTTTGTTTTCTAGACGATGAACAGTTTTTATCAGTAATTCTTTTGAATTCAACAGAGTATTTAGCCTTAAATAATCTTAAAATTCAAAAAATAGAATTATTAGAATATTTAGGAGGCGAAAACTCTTCAAAAAGCCTAATCTTAAATAAAGGAGACGAGGAAGCCCAAGTAAACTATAGTAATGAGACTTCTAAAACTTTTAATCTTGAAGATTTTGGAATTAGTACTTCAAGTTCAGCTCAAGTTGAAAGAGAAGTTAGTGGTTATTATGGCTTACTAGGATTTATGTTTTTTGGAATTGTTTTTGTAATTAAAAATAATTCCAAGTGTATTAATTAATAATTTTAATACACTCTTTTTTTACTTGTTTTCTTTAATTTAATTGTTAAACTTTAATTGAAGCCCCTGTGGCCTAATGGATATGGCGCCGCGCTTCGGACGCGGAGATTGCAAGTTCGAATCCTGCCGGGGGCACATTGACAATAAGACCTTAATATTGAATATTTATTATAGAGGTGAGTTAGGTGGATCCAATAAAAATTATTTTAATTGGATATTTGTTCGTTGTTTTTATTGTTGAGTTTTTAAAGTATAAAAAAAGAAATAATTAATTTTTTTAATTAATCCTTTATAAGAAAGGATTTTTTAATTGAAGAATTTAATTGGATGAGTTATTATTAATGAAAAATTATGCCCTTATAGCTCAACGGCAGAGCAGTTGCCTCTTAAGCAATTGGTTTCAGGTTCGAATCCTGATAAGGGCACTTGGATGGTGGCTATGGTGTAACGGTTAGCATAAGGCTCTGTGACAGCCTTGGAGCGGGTTCGAATCCCGTTAGCCACCCATTGCAGGGCGAAGTTCGAGGAGACCCGTTAGGGTTATTTCTTGAAATTCGTCTTTTTTTTATGTTATTGTAAAGGAAATAAAATAATGTTTCCAAACATATGATTGCAAAATCAAAAATCTTAATTGATGTTGGATCTTCTACTATTAAGGCTTATAAAAAAGACGAGAGCGGTTCAGTGAAGCTATTTTTAACACGAAGTATTTTATTTAAAGAGGGTTTTTCTTCTGAGAAAGGAATCTCAAAGAAAAATAAAAAAGAACTTTTTGAAACAATTAAAGCAATTAAAAATAAGAATCCAGACACCTTAATTAAGATATATGCAACGTCTATTTTTAGAGAATTTTCAAAAAAAGCAAAAATTGATTTTATAGACGAGTTTTTTCAAAGAACAAATCTGTTCTTTAATATTATTAGTCACGATCTTGAAAATTTTTATCTTGAAAAAGCTTTAACCGGAAAATGCTCTTTAGAAGAGCCTGTCTTGTTAATGAATATTGGGGGTGGTTCCTCTGAGCTTGTTGTTATGTATGGTGACGAAGCAGCTGAAAGACATAATATTAAAATTGGTGTTGGGGCTATTCTTTCAGAGTTTAAAGGAATTAATAAACCTATTTCAAAGATAAAGATAGAAAAGATTGTTGAATTTGTTAAATCTAAACTTCCTCAATTATCAAATAAGGTTAAAGTGGCTTTTTATAGTGGTGGAGAATTAAACTATATGAAATTAGCAGAATATCCTTTAGAAAAGAATGATTTGTTTTCAGATAAAGATCATCCTATGAAAATCTCTTCTGCAAAATTCTTTGCAAAAAATAAAGATATTTTTAATGAGATTAAGCTTGAAGAATTAGAAAACTTAATGCCCGATAATCCAAAATGGATGCACGGAGCCAGAGCTTGTTCTGCTCTTGCTCAAGCTATTTGTGAAAAATATAATATAGAAACAATCATTCCTTCTGATTCAAATCTTATTGACGGGGTTGTGAGACAAGAGTTCAGGTATGCTACTCTTAGTGGGAGTTTTAGGAAACATTTAGATTATATTATCAAGGTTAAGAAAATCTTAGAGAAAAAGGGCGTTATAATTTTAAGTCCTAGGTTTGTTGAACCTAAAAATCCTGGCGAAGAATTTGTGGTTTTCTCTGGCGAGGAAGATATGACTCCTCTTGAGTTAGAGAGACATCATTTAAATTCTATAAAAAAGTCTGATGTGTTGATAGTTTGTGATCCAGAAGGTTATGTGGGAAATTCTGCATTAATAGAAATAGGCTATGCCAGGGCTTTAGGAAAAAGAATTATTTTTATGGAGAAGCCTGAAGAGTTTATGCTTAATACTCTTCCGGCAGAAATTAATTTATAAATATTTGTTTTAGCTTTAAAATAAACCCCCGACCCATTAGCATTAAAAAGAGGAAAAATTTAATTAATTTTTCCCCTTAAAATTCTTCTTTTTTGAGTTCTGGACCGGATTGGTACCCATTGCAGGGCGAAAGTTCGAGGAGACCCATTAGGGTCTCTCTTTTGTATAAAACTTTAAGATTTTTGTGAAAACTTCAAATGTTTTTTTATAAGCTTTCTTTAGTTGTGGACTAGATTTTTCTTTCCATTTTTCAAATTTTTTCAAATCTTTAGTATATATAGTTAAGTTTTCTACTGGAAATAAAGAATCTTCCTCTCGGATAACTCTTCTATGAGTAATGCGTTTTCTCTCCTTTTTGATTTTTGCAATAGAATTGGTATCAAGTTCTTTTAAAAATTTATATAAAGGTTTAAGTTTTTTGTTCTTTTTTAACCTTTATAAAAGAGCACTCGTTTTCTTTAAATTCTTTAAGCCAGACACCATTAATAAACTGAGCTATTTTTTCTAGTAAAGAATAGTATCTATATATTAAATCTCGAACAAGAACAAGATAGTCCACTATTATTTCATTCTCTTTTTTCTTGGTTTGTTTGAGTTGTTTCTCGAGGCGCCTCTGTTCTTTTACTGTATAGTTTGTCCATAAATAAAGGTTCTCTGTCTCTAAAAAGATTATTTCAAGAAGATAATTAGTAGCTGTATTATTATTTTCCTGAGTCAATTTTTTATAAATTTCTTCTTCAATGTGCATTATTGATCTTGATTAAGCTTTATTTGCCAAAAAAGTTTTGAGCTTGATAACGATTATCCACAAAGCTTTAAAGGTCTATCTAATTTTGTCGGATTTAGAAAGATTGTGTTTTGCACAAAGTATTTGAATATTTTTAGGGTCTGTACTTGAGCCTCCTTTAGAAAAAGGAATTATATGATCAAAATGTAGATTTTCTGTTGCTCCACATTTTACACATTTACCTCCATCTCTTTCCCAGACTGTTTTCTTTACTGCTGTTGGTATTCTTCTTGAAAATTCAAATTCTGCTCTTTCTCTAACTGTTTTTTCACCTTCTTCTTTTGGTCTTAAAATAAATTTAAAAACTTTTCTGTTTTCCTTTTTATTCTTTCTAAAATCTACATCAACAAGAAAGAACCATCCTTTATCTGACCAAACATTATTATCTATTTTTTCATAGACCTTAATGTTTTCTGGATATTTTCTTCTTCCATACTTATAATCTTCAGCTGCTTTAAAGAATTTGAAATTATTTGTGGGTTTTCCGTTTTTTGTAAAGAGTGGTTGATCGAAGTTCTTAGGATTATCTTTTTCTCTTCTGCTTATGTCTTCTCCTTCATAAATTAAGCTTTCTCCTTTTTCATCAAAGCCATCATTGTATGGAGCGTCTTCTCTTACTGACATAAGAAAAATAGAATATCTTTTCTTTTGAGGCCTAAAATTCATACCTTTCTGGATATGAAATCCTTCTTTTTGAACTAATTCGTTGTAGGGGAAAATATCTTTCATTTATTCTTTCTTAAATAACTCCAAAACTTTCTTGAAGCCTCCTCTTGCAGCTGGAGGTAATTCATCTTTTGAAATTCTTATTTTGTCATTAGGTAAAGATTTATTGTTCTTTAGATAGGAATGCTTAATTTTCGCTTTTCCAAGCTCTTTAATTTTTTCTTTTTGAGCTTTATCCCACCAAAGACTCCAAAGGTTGTCTGAGACAGCAAAATAAACTGATTTAGTACTATCTTTTAATTGGACCTTAAAAACACAACCAAACTCTAATCTTTTTATATTGTTAATACACTCTTGAGGTTTTATTTTTATCATAATTAATTTAAGGCTATTTTATTTTTTTATTTTCCCACTCTCTCTTTCTCTTGTCAAAAACAAATAAGCTTAAAGTACTGTCTCATTTGTCCCATTTTAGCTTTAAAATAAACCCCGACCCATTAGCATTAAAAAGAGGAAAAATTTAATTAATTTTTCCCCTTAAAATTCTTCTTTTTTGAGTTCTGGACCGGATTGGCACCCATTGAGGAACATGTCTTCGCTTCAAGCACCGTATCAAACGGTGTTTTTAAGTTAATTGTGTTACAATATTGATAGGTTTTTTTCAAAAATTTTAATAAATTAAAAAAACATTTAATGTCAATCAAAATTCTTAAAAAAAGATTTATTATTTCTTCTCTTTTAACAATACCTGTCTTATTATTATCTCCTACCTTACAAGGTTTATTAGGGTTTAATTTTTCATTTCGTGGGAGAGATTATGTTCTTTGGGTTATTTCTTCTTTTATTTTCTTTTATGGAGGACAACCCTTTTTAAAAGGACTATGGAGAGAAGTAAAAAAGAAAAAACCTGGAATGATGACACTTATCGGAGTAGCTATTAGTGTTGCTTTTACCTATACAACCGCTGTAGTTTTTGGCTTAAAAGGAAAATTATTCTTTTGGGAAATAGTAACCTTGATAGATATAATGCTTGTTGGGCATTGGATAGAAATGCGTTCTGTAATGGGAGCTTCAAAAGCTTTAGAATCTTTAGCTAAGCTTATCCCTTCAAAGGCTCATTTAACTAAGCAAGACAAATCAATTGAAGATGTTCCCGTTTCTGAGCTTAAAATTAATGATATTGTTTTAGTAAAACCGGGAGAAAAAATTCCTTCTGATGGTTTGATTGTTAAAGGTGAAACGAGAATAAACGAATCAATGGTAACGGGAGAATCTAAACTGATTAGTAAAAAAGAGGAAGATAAGGTTATAGGAGGTTCTATTAATGGAGAGGGTTCTATCAATATCAAAATAACTCATACTGGAAAAGATTCATATCTTTCTCAAGTAATAAGTCTTGTTAAAAAAGCTAAAAAATCTAAATCAAAAACTCAGGATTTAACAAATAAGGCTGCATTTTGGCTTACAATTATAGCGATTTCAATAGGATTTATAACTTTATTGACTTGGCTTTACTTAGGGGAAAACGTTGCCTTTTCTCTCGAAAGAATGGTGACAGTAATGGTTATTACTTGTCCTCATGCTTTGGGATTAGCAGTACCTTTGGTTGTTGCAATCTCAACTTCAATTTCAGCAAAAAATGGTCTTTTAATAAGGAATAGAATTGCCTTTGAAAAAGCAAGGAATATAGATGTTGCAGTTTTTGATAAAACAGGAACTCTTACTAAAGGCGAATTTGAAGTTACAGACATTATTTCAAAAAAGGGATATAAAAAAGAAAATATTTTACAATATGCCGCTTCTTTAGAAATAAAGTCAGAACATCTAATAGCAAGAGGTATTATGAAAAAATCAAAAGAAGGGAACGTTACAACAAAGCCAATTAAAAAATTTAAATCTTTACCAGGAAAAGGGGTTGAAGGAATAATTGATCAAAAACTAATAAAAGTAATGGGGCGAAACTATTTAAAAGATAAAAACATACAAATAAAGGACAAGAATATTAAAGAGCTTATAGGGGAGGGTAAAACAATAGTTTTTGTTTTATTTAAAGATCAAATAATAGGATTGATTGCTCTTGCCGATATTATTAAAGAAGAGTCAAAAGAAGCAATAAATAAATTAAAGTTAATGGGTATTAAGTCTGTAATTTTAACAGGAGATAATAAGCAAGTGGCTAAGTGGGTAGCTGAAAAATTAGGACTTGATGATTTTTTTGCAGAAATATTACCTCATCAAAAATCAGATATTATTAAGAAGTTTCAAAATCAAGGATTAAACGTGGCAATGATTGGGGATGGAGTTAATGATGCACCTGCTTTAGTTCAGGCCGATATTGGTATAGCAATTGGTGCTGGTACTGATGTCGCTGTGGAATCGGCCGATATTATCTTAGTAAGAAATGATCCAAGAGATATTGTTTCAATAATAAAATTAGCAAAAGCTACTTATAGTAAAATAAAGCAAAATCTTATTTGGGCAACAGGTTATAATGTTTTCGCTATTCCTTTAGCAGCAGGTGTTTTTTATAGTTTTGGGATATTATTAAGTCCCGCCGTTGGTGCTGTATTGATGTCTTTAAGTACTATTATAGTTGCTATTAATGCGAAACTATTATCTATTAAGAATTGAATCTTTTTAAGATTGGATTAGTATTTCTTTTGATTGAGTTTTAAGAAAAACCTAAAGAGGTTTTTAAATGTTATAATTAGTTTATGAAAGACATTGAAATTGAAATTCAAGTTAAAATAGAAAACAGTAAAAAACTAAAAAAATTTTTAGAAAAAAATGCTAGTTTTCAAGGAGAAACTCATCAAATAGATGAGTACTTTTCTCCTAGCGATGAAAATTTTATAGAAACACGTCCTGTTAAAAAATGGCTAAGACTAAGAAAATCAAATAAATGTAATTTTATTACATTTAAGAACTATTATTATGATGAAAAAGGAAAAAGTATTTATTGTGATGAGTATGAGACAGAAATAAAAGATACTAAAAAAATTAAAAGTATTTTTCAGGCTCTTAACTATAACTCTTTAATAGTAGTAAACAAAAAAAGAAAAGTTTGGAATTATAAAGATTACGAAATTGTTTTTGACTCTGTAAAGAATTTAGGTGATTTTATTGAGATTGAATATAAAGGCAAAAAAGAGGTAGATCCTAAAAAGATGAACAACAAAATGATTGATTTTTTAAAAAGTTTTGATTGTGGAAAAATTAAGAGAAATCATGTTGGTTACCCCTTCTTATTATTATTTCCTGGTGAATCAGAGCTTGAAGAGATTTAATTTTAGATTAAACTTTATTTAAGATTATGAAAATTGGTTATGCAGGATTAAATTATAGTGTAGAATGTACTCCCTCCTCTACATTTAGATTAAAGTCCTATTCATCTAAAAGATTAAAAGAAAAAACAAAATCTAATCTTCAATGTTTAGAAAAGATTTTAAATTATAATATTAAAAACAATATTTTGTTTTTTCGAATTGGTTCAGGGATAGTTCCTTTTGCCTCACATCCGATCTGTGATGTAAATTGGCAAAAAGAATTTTCAAAAGAATTTAAAAGAATTGGTAAATTAATAAAGGATAACAACTTAAGGATTACGATGCATCCTGATCATTTTACTATTTTAAATTCTCTAAAAAAGAAAGTTTTAAAAAATTCGATAAAAGAATTGGAATATCATGCCGACATCTTAGACTTAATGGAGTTAGATAATTCAGCTAAAATTAATATTCATGTTGGGGGTGTTTACAACAACAAAGAAAAAGCTATTAAGAGATTTATTAAAAATTACAAAAAACTCCCCTCTTCCATTAGAGATAGATTAGTTATTGAAAATGATGAAAAATCTTATGATGTAACTGATTGTTTAAGAATAAATAAAGAAATAAATATTCCTATTACTTTAGATATTTTTCATTTTAAACTTAAACATCGAAACAATAATTTAAAAGAGGTTATCAAGAAAGTTGTTAAAACTTGGGGTCAAAAAGATGGTTTACCAGTTTTTCATTACAGTACTCAAGATAAAAATAAGAGAAGAGGAGCTCATGCTCAAACTTTAAATAAAAAAGAATTTAAAAAATTCCTTAAAGAAATTAAAGGTATTGATTGCGATATTGTTTTGGAAATTAAAGACAAAGAAAAAAGTGCCTTAAAAGCGATTAATCTTATTTCTTAATGATTAGAATTAATTTTATTTGTTTTTAAAATGTTATAATAAAGAAAATGGAAAA
>CAZXBN010000015.1:0-9240 GCA_964638845.1 uncultured Candidatus Saccharibacteria bacterium | reverse complement strand
CATAATTGGAAAATCAACAAAATGACCCTTAAAAAAATCATCATCAGGTGATGTGTTTTTATAGCCAGTAATTGTTTTTCCTTTGATTTCCTCAACCTCATCAACCCAAAGAAAGGGTTTGTCATAGGGAATTATTTTTTTAATTTCTTTTTTATTCATATTGATAGTCCACCATCTATATTAATAACAGTTCCAGTAACAAAAGAAGCTTCTTCTGAAGCTAAAAAAGTAATTACACTAGCAACCTCTTTAGGTTGACCAAATCGACCTAAAGCAGTTATTTTCTTGATTTGCTGTTTAAATTTATCAGGTATTTTTTGAGTTAATCTGGTTTTAATAAATCCAGGAGCAACAGCATTAACGGTAACTCCGAATTTCCCTAATTCTTTTGAAAGTGTTTTAGTAAAACCAATAATTCCAGCTTTTGCAGCACTATAATTTGCTTGTCCAAAATTTCCACTTTGTCCAACAACAGAAGAAAGATTAATAATCTTTCCTTTGTTTGGAATTAACAATGGTAAAGCAGCCTTTGAACAATTAAAAACACCAGTTAAATCAACGTCTATTACTTTTTGCCATTCTTGAACAGACATTTTGGCTAGGGTTTTATCTAGACAAATTCCTGCATTATTAATAAGGATGTCTAATTGGCCAAACTTTTCTTTTATTTCATTCATCATCTTTTCAACTTCTTTATAGTTTGAAACATCAGCTAAACAATAATCAACTTTTACCTTTTTCTTCTTTATTTCTTTTTTAGTTTTTTTAAGTTTTGCTTCTTGTGAAGGAATATCGTTTAAAACAATAGTTGCTCCTTGTGAGGCAAATTTCAAAGCAATTGTTTTACCAATTCCTTGAGAAGAACCTGTAATTAAAACAACTTTATTATCAAATTTATTCATTTTTATTTTTAATTATTTTTTAAATTTAGAAATTAAACTAGCAATTACAACTTTAATACTGTCTCCTAATAGGAAAGGGTAAATTCCAACTATTAAGGATTTTTCAAAGCCTAAACTTTTTGAAAGCCATAAAATACCAAAAAAGTAAATTAAAAGATGAGAAATTAAAAAAGAAAAAAGTGTTTTAATTAAATCTTTTTTCTCTTCAGTAAGATAACCAACCAAATAAGCAGCTGGAACAAAACCTAAAAGATAACCAAAGGTTGGGCTTAAGATATAACTTAATCCTCCTCCTCTTGAAAACCAAGGCAAACCAGTTATTCCGGCTGTTAAGTAAGTAATTTGGGAGATAGCCCCTTTCTTTTTTCCTAAAAACAAACCACTCAATAAAACAATTAAGGTTTGAGCAGTTAAAGGAATTGTTCCTATCTCGAATTTGAGATTAGCACTAAGACCGGTTAAAACAGAAAAAAGAATAACTCCAATTATGTTTTTTAAAAGAGATAACTTTTTTTCTGAAACTAATGTTTTTTTAAGTTTAAAGCTCTTTAACATTGTATTGTACTTCTTTTATTTTTCTTCCCGTAATTGGGATGTTTTCTAGATTAATACTTTTTAAATATTCAGGTAATTTACTTGTTGATGTAATTTTAGCAAAAACTCGATCGATATTAAATGAGTTAAGTCCAGCTAGAACTAATCCTAAACGGACAACATGTTTGTTTTCTTTTTGAATTGAAATTGCTTCTGCTAAATTTAAATATTCTGGGAATACTTTTTCTAAATTAATAATTACATCTTCGTAATTGTTCAAATACTTCAAGGCAAGAAAATTATCTTTCTTTAAAAATTTAACAATATTATTAGTTGCCCCTTTTATTTTAATCTTTGGGTCGAGGTTTAGAATTGGGAGATTGATGATTAAATCGTTATTGAATAATTCTTCAGAAATTTGAAACTTCATTTCTCCTACTTCTTTTTCAATAAATTTAGTTTTTGATAAATCAAGAGGAACAACTTGAGCTTTTTGGCAAACTTTTAAAATTTGTGATTTTTTAATAGAAGTCTTAATAGGAATATTATTGAAGCTTTGATTAACCACTTTAATGTTTTTAGGATTTGCTCCTCTTTGAATTAAGTAATGTAAGGTTCCTGCTAAAAATTGGGGGCTTGTATTATAGGAGAGATAAGGATGTTTTGGTTTGGTGATTGTTGGAAGAATTGCAATTTTTGTATTTTTTTTAATTTCTATTTTTTTAATTAAACTCATTACTTTCTGAATAGCTGAAAGAATATCATATTTAACTCTCCAAATTGCAACAGCATCTTTCTCTTTACTTCTTTTTAATTTAAATTTATCCCCAACCTTATACTCTTTTATCGTTTTATAGGCCCAACGATTTCCATTTTGATCTTTTAAAACTAAAGAATAAAAGGGAACGTTTGGGTGCATAATAGTTGGAATAATGTTTTTTGAAACACCAACTACCTTTATTTCTTTGCTTTCCATTTTTTCTAATTCAAGAAAACAATTAGGACATTTACTAATTGGATATTGCCAAACCTCTTTACATTTAGAACATTTGTAAAACATATTAATTTGTTTTCTTTAATATATTAACAGTAATACTTCCTCCTGCCCCTCCTATGTTGTGACATAATCCAATTTCGGGATTTGATGGGGTTTGTCTTTCGCCACATTCTCCTCTTAGCTGTTTAGTTATTTCATAAATTTGAGCGATTCCAGTAACAGAGATAGGGTGACCCTTTGCTTTTAATCCTCCAGAAGTATTAATTGGAAGTTCTCCGTCTAAATTAACTTTTCCTGATCGAATTAATTCGGCCCCTTTTCCTGGTTCGGCAAAGCCTAAATCTTCATAAGAAAATAATTCAACGGAAGTAAAAGCATCATGAACCTCAGCAACATCAATATCTTTTGCTTTAATACCAGCTTCTTTATAGGCTTTTTGAGCAGCAATTTGGGTTGCTTTAAAGTGGTGTACATCATCACGACCAAAAGTTAAAAGATAATCAGTTGCAAAACCAGAACCAATCACTTCAACTTTTGTTTTTTCTTTTGTTAAAATTATAGCTCCTCCTCCATTAACCGATAAAGAACAATCCATTAATCTTAATGGTGATGAAACTTCAGGAGATCTTTTAATTTTTTCTAAGTCAACAGGTCTTTTATAAAAATAAGCTTTTGGATTTAAAGCTGCGTTTTGATGATTTTTATACGAAATTAAAGCTAAATCATTCATTGTGGCATCATATTTCTTCATATATTGTTGCCAAACTAAAGCATTTTGAACAGGGAACAACATTCCTTCTGGTTGTTCAATATCTCTTTCGGCAGCGGAAAGGATTAAATCAACAGTTGTTGAGCTTTTATCATAAACTAATTTCTCTCCAGCAATTACTAAAACGTTATCAAAACCTAATCTATTAGCTGTCCAAAAAGCAACTCCTCCCCCAGAACAAACGGAAGGGGTCTCAATAATTGGGATGTTTGTTTTAAATAAATCTGATAAAAGAGAAACTTTATGGGTTTGATGTTCTCCACCAGCGGCACTCGACATTGAAGTTAAAACAATAGCATCTAAATCAGAAGCTTTCATTTCAGCGTCTTCAAGAGCTTCAAGAGCAGCTTCGTAAGCTCTTCGCCACCAAGCCTGTTGAGAATAATTAAATTTTGTTAAACCGACTCCTTTAATAAACATATTTTTTCTTTGTTAAGTAGTAACAAAATAACAAATGAATTCAAAATAGTAAAGACTACCATTTAGCATTATGGAGTCCTAAATAATAACCAATTCTATTAAAGACTATATGAATGAAGAAAGTTAAGAAGGCAAGAATTAACCAAGAAAATAATTTTAAATTAAATTCTGGGAAAAAACTTAACAAGAAAGCATTTCCAATAACATAATTAATTTGATCCCAAGGAATAAATTTAGATCCGGGCTTTAAATTTAACCTTCTTTTAATAGAAGCAGAAAATAAGTCACCTAAAATTGCTCCACTTGATATTAATAAACCAAAAAACAAAATATTTTTTTCTTGATAATTGAATAGGGAAATATTTTTAAAAAAAGAAAAATTATAAAGATAAGCTTGAAGATAAGCAGTTAAGGTTCCATTAATTATTTCTACTAAAACCCCTCTCCAGGTTTTATGAGAACCTAAAATTGGTAAATCTTTAAACTTTTTATCGTTATCAATTGGTTTATTTAAAAACTCAAAAATTTTAAATTTAGCTGCTAAAGGAGGACTCATATTAGCAATATAGGCAGGAAGGAAAAAATAAATTCTTGAAACAATAAACTTCAACATAAATTTGTTTTTTAATAATGTGTTATGATAAATATATAATATATGAAGTGTGATTTACATCTACATTCTTATGTTTCTTATGATAGCATTTCTAGGCCTAAGTCAATAATTAAAGAGGCGGTTAAAAAAGGAATTGATTGTTTAGCTATTACTGATCACGGCGAGATTAAGGCCTATAAAGAATTGAAAAAACTAGCAGATGATAAAGATATATTAGTGATTAAAGGAATAGAAGTAAAGAGTAAAAAAGGAGATATTATTGGATTAAATGTTAAGAAAAAAATTCCGGAAGGTTTATCGGTTCAAGAAACTATCAAAAGAATTAAACAACAAGGAGGATTTGTGATTATTCCTCATCCTTTTTTTCGATACTATAAATTTAAAGGAAGCTTAAAAGAAATTTTAGATCAAGTTGATGCTATTGAGATTTTGAATGGTGCTATTTCTAAAAAAGCAAATCATCAAGCTTTAAAATTTGTAATTAAAAATCACTTTCCTTTTACGGCTGGTTCTGATGCACACTCTGCTTGCTTTGTTGGTGAAACTTATTTAGAGGTTCCGGGAGAAAACTTAAAAATTGAACAAATTTTTAATGCTATTAAAAATAGGAACGTAAAAACTAAAGGAGAAGAATTAAAACTATTTGATGTTATTCATGATCGTTTAACAAGAAATTTTGCTAAATTTTTCAATCTTTTTTAAATAACAGAAAAGAAAAAGAAAAATGACCAAATAAACCAGAAAAAGGATTAAATCTATTAATCTTTTTTTTATAAATTTTTAATTTTTCTTTTTGAGCTAGTTTTGTTATTTTTTTTCGTTTACTTTGAGATTGGGTTGCTATAAAAAGCAAGCCATTTTTATTTAGTTTTTCTTTTATTGTTTTTAGGTATGATTGAGGATTTAAACAATAGCTTGTATGATCTAAAATATTTGAAGCATAAATTAAATCAAGAGAATTATCTTTTCTTTTTTTAAGTTGCTTATTAAAGTCTCCGAAAACAAAAGAAACTTTATTGATATTTTTTTGCAAACAATTAAATCTTTTTTTTGACTTTAAATAAGGTAAATAATCATTTTTATATTTAATTGGCCAAAAACTATTTTTATACCAAACCTCCTTCTTTTTAAGTTTTTTTAAAAAAGCATTACTCTTAAGATTTTTAAGTAATTGCTTATAAGAAAATTTTTTAAAATAATCTTTTTTTAAGTTTATTGTAGTTTTTGCTTTTTTTCTAACATCACAAAGAAGAATGTTTTTTATTTTTAGATTTGGGTTTGATAAAAGAGTGAAGGCAAAATCTCCTCCACTACTAATTGCAAAAACTTTTTTGATAGCCCCCTTTTTTTCTATATGAGAATAAAAATTTCCAATTCTTTCATTAGTAAAAAACCAAACTGGAGGATTTTTTTTCATGTTATTTCAATAACTGGCCTAAAGCTTAAAATTGTACTCCAAAAATTTGGAGGGTCAAAACCTATTATTCCGGTGCTTTGATATCCACTAGCTAAATGTTGTCCATTCTTTAATTTATCTTCAAGCCACTCCCAAGTTTTTGTTTTTTTCCATTGATTATAAATTGCATTACCTAAATAATTATATTCAATAAAATAAGGTAAACGTATTTTTTTATTTTTTACCTTTAAAAAATCTGTAATAAAAGAGTTTAATTTTTTAATTTCATAAATTGTTAAACAAAACCTTGAATTATTCCCCTTTTCTTTAAGGACAGGCATTAAAAAATCATTATAATATTGTTGTTTGCTCCATTTTTCAAAAAACTTTTTAGGATTAAGATTAAATTTTTTTAAAAAATCAACTTCTTTAGATTGAATCCAAAGAACTCTTTTTTTGGGCTTATCCCGGCTATCAATTAACAGCCATTTACCGGGAAGGTTTATTGCTTCTTTCTTGATTGTTCCTTCCTTGATTTTTTTGTATAAAAAATTGCTTGGTTTATCTTTCCATGATCTTAAATTAAGTTTTTTCTTTAATGAAATTTTAGGTAGGTAGTGTAAATTAAAATTATTTTTATTCCAAAAATTAATCTTCTTTTTATTTATCCAATTAGGTAAAGAAGGGATATCAAAACAATTATTGAAAAATTGTTTTAATATCTTTTTTTCTCTAAAAATTATTTTTTCTTTAATATTCATGTGGACCTAACGAGAATCGAACTCATATCGCTGCAATGCGAATGCAGTGCTCTACCATTGAGCTATAGGCCCTGTTAATAACTGCTAATTTTACAATACCTTTCTTTTTTAATAGTATTATAAGTCCAACAACAAAACAATGATTAGACGAAATGAACATTCTTTTTTTATTAAATTAAAAAAACAATTAATTTTAAGATTAGTTGTTCTTTTCTTTTTAGCTTTAATTTGAAACCCTGTTTTTGCATCGAATTCAATTAATGCTGGTATTGTAAATGGTATTTGGTATTCTAAATCACCTTTTTTTGCTGGAGATCAAGTTAGAATTTATACGGCGATTCAAAACCAGTCTGGATTTGATATTCAAGGTAAGGTTCAGTTTAGTGATAATGGGGAAATTATTGGAGAGACAGACTTTTCCTCTTCTAATGGAAGCTTTATAAAAGAGTGGATTGATTGGGAGGTATCCCATGGAGAACATTATATTTCTGCTCAGATTATTGATGTAAATAAAATAGGTGATAATTCTGAACCGGTTACTTTAAATTTAGATTTTGTTAACACAGATCAGCAATTTGCTGATTACGATACTGATAATGATGGAATTGGAAATAAAGACGATCTTGATCGAGACAACGATGGCTTAACAAATAAAGAAGAAATAAAATTAGGAACTGATCCATTGGTTTACGATACTGATAATGACGGTATTGATGATGGAGAAGAGTTAAAAAACAAAACAAATCCTTTAGTTTTTAACGAAAAAGAAAATGTTTTTGTAAACATTTTTTCGAAAGAGCAGTTTGAATTATTAAAATCTATTCTTGGTAAAACAAAAGAAAAAACAAACGATGTCAGAAAAAGTATTTTAGTTAAAATAGAAAAGGAAAAAGTAAAAACAGAAGAAGAGATTAAGAATAAAAAATTAAAACCTGTTTTAGATAACTCTCTTGCTTTAGTGGGAACAGAAGATTATTCATTAGAAATTCCAAAAGAAAAAATTCCAAGTTGGAAGGAGCTTTATAACTCATTTTTAGGTTTAAATATTTATGTAATAAAACGTCCTTGGCTTTTAGCAATTAGTTGTTTAATTACTGCGCGATTTTTTTGGAAAATTAGAAAAGGTTAATTTTTGTTCTTTATCCTGTACTTATTTTTTAATAATTTTGTTGTTTTAAATTTTTAAGAAACTCAATATTTATTTTTAGTTTATTTTAGAAACAAGAAAAAGCTAATCTTTAAATTTTAAAAAATAAACTTTTGGCTTTAATTCTTTTTTAATTTTTTCTTTCCATTTTTGATTAATATCAGACACCTTTTTTATTTTATTGTTTTTATCAAAAAATAAAGGATCAACAATTCTTGATTTGCAAGATATTTTAACGTCGTAATCACTCGGATTATTAATAATTTTACTTTTTAAATTCATTCGATCCCATAAGATTCTTAATGTCTTATCTTTTTCAAGATATTTTTTTATTTTATTAATTACTTGATCATCAGTTGTATAGAGATCTTTTTTATTAATGTATTCTTTCTTTAATGTATATTTCATTAAGTCCCCAATGACCCTAAACATTATTGCTGATTTGAGTCCAGCATAATGATTTTTGTTCATTCTTGCGAATAAAGAAGCAAATACTTGAGCGCTCTTTAAATCTTTAAAGATCCATTTTTGGTCTTTGGTGGTTAAATTATCAAGAATAAAATTCTTTTCTTTTTTTGTTATTTCTTCAAGAAAAAAAGCATCTCTTAAACAATAATCAATTCGATCAGCGCAAAGGTTTGGTAAATCCCTTTCTTCTAACGGAAAATTGTCATTATCTAAAATATAATTAATATCAAAGCCGTATTTTTCAATAATATTTTTTAATTCTGACTGCTTAACAAAATTATCAAAGATATTGTCTTGCAAGTCGTGTTTTTTTTCTGACCCTTCTTTTAAAATATAGTCTATTGCATGAGAAAAGCAGGAGTGAGAAACATCATGAATTAAACCAATTAGTTGTTCTTCTAGCGGAGCATTATATTTTTTTAATAATAAAAACACTCCAACTGAATGAGCGAAGCGATTATAATTTTCTTCTTTTATACGGAGGTCTTTTTTAATGTAAAGAGGCTTGTAACCAGCTTGATCTATTTTTTTTAATCTTTGAAGAGGAGAAGACTTAATAATTTCAAGAAAGACCGGTTCTTTAATTTTAAAATCTCCATAGACGAAATCTTTGTATTTCATGAAACCCAATATTTCTTTTTAGTCATTTGATCTCTTTTCATTTCTATTTTCTTTCTTTTTTGGATTGCTTTTTTAGCTAAAGAATTTAATCTTTCTTTTTCTAATTTACCTAATTCTTTAATTTTCTTTTTTAGGAAATTTTTATTATTCTTTTTTGGATTTTCTAAAATATAGCCTAGTAAAATATTTAAAATATTTCCTATTTTTGGACCAGGATTAATATTTAATATCTTTATCACATCATTGCCGCTTACCTCTAGCATCGAAGTAGAGAGAGGATCTTGAGAAACCTTCTCTATTACATATCTTAAGTGTCTAAGTTTGTAAGGTTCAGCCTTAGGAACTCCAGAACCAATTCGGTCAGCCATTCTTAACTCTATTAATTCATCTGTATTTTCAGCACCAATATTTCTAACTAATCTTCTGACAGAGCTTTCCCCTACTTCTTCTGGAGTGTAATAGAATAAGTGATATCTAACCAACTTAGTTATTTTCTTAATTTCTTTTTTAGGAAATTTTAGTCTTTTTAAAATTTTGTAAGTCATTTGAGCTCCTTCAATTTCGTGATTGTAAAAAGTTGCCTCTTCTCCTTTCCCTTCTTTAACTTTTGGC
>CAZXBN010000014.1:0-9446 GCA_964638845.1 uncultured Candidatus Saccharibacteria bacterium | reverse complement strand
AATAGGATGATATTCTTTTGAAAGCCACATTTCATTTCTCCACCAAAGCCATCTATCAAGAAAAAAGTCCCTCACAGGAAAAAATAATAAAAACCACCACCAACTCCTCAAAAACTGAAAAGCTGGGCTTAAAATAAACTCTTCAAAAGATTTAACAAATATAAAAACCTCGTTTGGAATTACCATAAAAATCTCTCTAATTTATTATCTTATTATACATAAATCACATTTTAAAAAAAGGCTTCTTTAAAGCCTTTTCTTTTTAAAAACTAATAAAACTAAGTTTAAGCACTCCGAATATCATACTTACCATCCTCTCTTTTTTTAAACTTTTCTTTATCGCTTAAGTTCAATAAAATAGTGTTCTTCTTAACAAATCTTTTATCTAAAACTTTTTCAACAATTTCATCTCTTTCTAGAGGTTGATTAGCATTTTTTATAGTTCTTTTAATTACATCTTTAACTTTTCCTGGTTCGTAACCCCATTCAGCTAAAGCATAAATTCCACGTCCGACTAAAACAAATTTATCATTTTTAATTAATTCGTTATGAACAGTTTGAGTATTACTATTTTCAATTAATTTTGAAACTTTAGAAAAATGAAGTGGTTCACCAGCTTCTTTAAAGGCTAAATAAGCCTTATCTTTAATTCCTTTTGGATTAATTTCAGGCCAATTAGAAAGACCATACAAGTCTTCTTGATTTTTCTTAACCCTTTTAGAAATTTAAAGATTAGAATTCAAAGATCTTTCATTCTTAGGAGTTAAACCTTTAAGATTGCTAAATTTAACCAACTCCTCTCTTTTCTTTAAAAGTTTAATTGCTTCTTTAATAGTTTCTCGAGCCTCAGAATAGGAATCATTATTTAAAACCCAAGAAGCATAAAAATCTTTATCTTCTTTTTTCCTTTTAAATTCATCCTTAAAAGTTAAAAGGAAAATTAATTCGTTTTCATGTTCATTACCTAAATCTTTTAATAACTCCTCTTCTTTCCTAACTCCTCCATACTTTTTAAGGTAATTAGTAAAATCAGTAAAAACCTTTTTATATTTTTTACTTTTTTCTCCAACTTTTTTTAAGGCTACTTTTTCAATCTGACGAACTCTTTCTCGACAAATATCAAAATCTTCACCAATTGATTCTAAGGTTTCTTTTTCTTTTTGCCCTAAAGCAAAACGACGAGATAAAATTGCTTTTTCTCTCTCCTTTAAATCAGCAAGTAAGTCTGTACAAATTTTATTATATTTTAAGCTCTTCATATTAAGATACTTTAACCTCTAATTTAAGGCCTGTCAAATTGTGGAAAACTAGACAGAAATTAAAGCAGAAACTATTCCAGTTAAGAAGATACCATCAAAAACTCCAGCCCCACCGATTGAAATAAAACCCCCTGTTTTTTGCATTTTTTTAAGATTTAATAAATCAGCTCCAATTAAGCTTCCCAAAACACCCGATATAAAAGCACAAGGAGCAGCAAAATTAGGCATTAATAAAAAAGAAAACAAGGCAGAAAACAAGGGAGGGATAAAAACAGGTAAAACAACTCCCTTACCTGGTATTACCCTAGAATAAGATTTAGCAATAGCAGTCATTAAAACTACAGCAATTAAAACTTTAAATAAGCTAAACCCTTGGTTATAAGTTTGAAATAAAAAATAAAAAGCTAATAAAATAGGAATAACTGCTCCTCCTAAATTAATTGTCACTTGATTAACTTTCATTACTGGCTTAGAAAAAAGACCAAAAAAATGATTTTCTTTTGATAAATAAGTTTTTCTTTTAGTTAAAGGAATATTAATAGTTGACCCAATTAAAATACAAAACAAAATAAATAAAGTTGTTTCTGGAGAAATTCCCAGTTGTTGAAATCCAGCTGTTAAAATATTTAAATATCCTAAGAAAAATAATAATGGTAAAGACAATAACAAGAAAAGAAAGCTTAATATTGCCATTGGTATAAATATCATAATTTAACGTCCATATTTAGGATAACAACATTTTTTATATTTCATTGGTTTTCCTGTTTTTGAGTTTATTTTACCACAAGGACAAGGATCATTTCTACCAACTTCTTTTTTATCTGTTCCAGGATGGTAAATTTTTGCTTTCTTTTTTTCTGGTTTGTTAAATTTAAACTTCATTAAAGAATGGGCAATCTTATGTTCAACTACATTTAATAACTTTTTAAACATTTCATAACCCTCTTTCTTGTATTCAATTAAAGGATCTTTTTTACCATAAGCTCTAAGTCGAACTGATTCTCTCAAATAATCCATTGTTGTTAAATGGTTTAACCAAAGCGTGTCCATAATTTTTAAACAAATCACTTTTTCAATTTGTTGAATTTTTTCTTTTTCAAATTCTTTTCTTTTCTTTTTGTAGTCCTCAACCGAAACATCAAATTTGGACATCAAATCAAAAATATAATCTTTTAAAGTTCCTTCTTTTGCTTTTTTAAGAATTTCTTCTCTTTTCTTGTAAAAAATTTCTCGATGTTTATTCATTACGTTGTCATATTCTAAAACTCTTTTTCGAATATCAAAGTTCCTTCCTTCAACCTTGGATTGAGCTTTTTCAATTGCTCTGGAGACTAGAGGATTTTCAATTGGTTCATCTTCTGGTAATTCAAACTTTTCAGCAACTGCTTTAATTTTATTACCACCAAAAATCCTCATTAACTCATCTTCTAATGAAAGAAAGAATTGACTTTCTCCTGGATCTCCTTGTCGGCCAGCTCTTCCTCTTAATTGATTATCAATTCTTCTTGATTCATGTCTCTCTGTTCCTAAAACATAAAGACCTCCTAGTTTTTTAACTTTTTCTGCTTCTTTTTCATCTTGAGGATTTCCTCCTAAAATAATATCTACTCCTCGTCCAGCCATATTAGTTGCAACTGTAACTGCTCCAAGTTTACCAGCCTGAGCAATTATCTGACCTTCTTTTTCATGATTCTTAGCATTTAAAACTTTGTGCTTTACTCCTTCTAATTCTAGTAACTTTGATAATCTTTCATTTTTTTCAACAGATCTTGTTCCAACTAAAATTGGCTGTTCTTTTTTATTTCTTTTTTTGATCTCTTTAAGAACTGCTTTTAATTTTCCTTTTTTATTTTTGTAAATTTTGTCATCTAAAGCTTTTCTAATTAAGGGTTTATGAGTCGGAACGATAATAACATCTAAATCATAAACTTTATCAAATTCTTCAGCTGAAGAAACAGCTGTTCCGGTCATTCCGGAAAGCTTACCATACATTCTAAATAAATTCTGAAAAGTAATTGATGCTAAAGTAACCGATTCTGGATTAATAGTTACTCCTTCTTTTGCTTCAATTGCTTGATGTAAACCATTAGACCACCTTCTTCCAGGCATTAATCTTCCAGTAAACTCATCAATAATAATTACTTCATTATTTTTAACAACATAATCTCTATTTTTAGCGAACAATGGTTTTCCATCAGCTGGATTAATTGCCTGAGCCCTCAAAGATTGTTCTAAAAAATGAAGATAACGAGAACCCTTTTCTTCGTAGATATTATCAAGTTCTAATATTTTTTCTACTTTATCGGTTCCCTCTTCAGTTAAAACAACACTTCTCTTTCCTTCATCAATTTCATAATCTACTTCTGATTTTAATTTTGGAATAATTTTTGAAAATTCAGAATACCAATCTGAACTTTTTTTATCAGGAGCTGAAATAATTAATGGAGTTCTTGCTTCATCAATTAAAATAGAGTCTATTTCATCAATAATGACATAATTAAATTTTTGAGGAAGTTTTTGTGATAAATCACTAATCATATTATTCCTCAAATAATCAAAACCAAATTCATTATTTGTTCCATAAACAATATCAGCACTATAAGCTTCTTTTCTAGAACAAGGTTCTAAAAAATCATCAACAACATTAAATGAACCTTCCTTATCTCTTATCTTGTCTTCTTTCTTAAAGTCTTTTGGTTTTGAATAAAGAAAAGCTGTTTTATGATTTAAACAACTTATCGTTAAACCTAAAAAATTATAAATTTGACCCATCCAAACCATATCTCTTTTAGCTAAATAATCATTTACAGTTACAATATGACAACTATCTTTTAAAGAATTTAAATATAAAGGTAAGGTTGCCGCTAAAGTCTTTCCTTCTCCGGTTTTCATTTCCGCTATTTTACCTTGATGTAAGGCAATCCCAGCTATTAGCTGAGTATTATAATGTCTTTGTTGTAAAGTCCTCTTAGAAGCTTCCCTAACCACTGCGAAAGCTTCAACAAGAAGATTATCTAATGTTTCTCCTTCCTTTAATCTTTTTTTAAATTCTTTTGTTTTTTCTTTTAATTCTTTATCAGAAAAATCCTTGAACTTATCTTCAAGATTATTTATTTCATCAACCAATGGTTGAATCTTTTCTAAATATTTCTCGTTAGCATTTTTAAAAAATATATCTAAGAATGACATATTAATTATCTTAAAGTATATAGTAAAAAAATAAAGCCCTGAATTAATGGGCTTGTCTTAAGCTGTAAAATTAAAAATGAAAGATGGAACGAGAAACCCGACTACAACCTTCTAAAGTAAAAAGGCGTTTTTTATCCTTCTGCTTTAATAAAAAAGCAATTGGATTAAGGGCAACTTCTCCAATTAGCAAATCAACATCCTTCCGATTTGCTAGTGTTTTTAAAAACTTAACTTTTCTTTTTCTTCTATTTCCATCTTCTTCAATTTCTTCTAAGATTGAGATTTCTGAAATAATATCCCAATCTTTTTCTGTAATTTTTCTTTTTTTAAACATTTTTAACCACTAACTAAAAAGAACCAAGTTTATTTTAAAATTTGGTTTAAAAAAGTCAAATTAAAAAAGACCCTTTTTAGGGTTTTTATAAATATTGAACCTCTTCAGTTAAACTAATTCCTAGTTTTTCTTGAGCAGTAGTTTTAATTAAATTAATAAGTTCTTCAACTTCACTAGCCTTTCCCTCTCCGAGGTTCACAATAAAGTTAGAATGTTTTTCAGAAACCTTAACATTACCAATCTTCTTTCCGTCTAATCCACAATCAACAACTACCTTCCAAGCTGGAATTTCTTTACCATCTACAACTGGATTGGTAAAAATACAACCAACTGAAGGATATTGTAAAGGATGGTGTTTTCTTCGATGTTCAAAATATTTTTCCATTTCTTTTTTAATTTCTTTTTGATTTCCTTTTTCAAGTTCTATTGTTGCTGACAAAATAACTAATTCAGGATTTCTTTTAAAAACACTACTTCGATAACCAAACTGACAATTCTTATTATTAAAATTAATTATTTTACCTGTTTTTAAATCAAAAACCTCAACTTCTTTAATAATATCTTCCATTAAACCATCAAAAGCTCCAGCATTACCACTAATTGATCCCCCAACCATTCCTGGAATACCAGCTAACCATTCAACTCCTGTTAAACTTTCCTTTTTTGCTTTTTGAATTAAATGATTAGTAAAAACTCCAGCCCCAACTATCATAGTATTATCTTTAATTTCTAAATCTTTATTATTAGTTTTAACAACTAAACCATCAAAACCATTATCTGAAATTAATAATTTACTCCCCCCTCCAATAACATAAAAAGGAATTTGATATTCCTTTATAGTTTTCAAAATAGTAATTAATTCTTTTGTTGTATTTGCTTCTACAAAATATTTTGCCTTTCCTCCAATTCGGAAAGTACTATACTTCTTTAACAAAACATTTGATTGAAGATTTTTAATTTTTTCTTGAAGTTTCTTAAAACTAATCATGATTTTTAAATTTAATAAGCTGGGGACGTGGACTCCTGGTTAAATTTTGAGTGCGGCTCCCCAGCTCACAAATAGTATAACAAAATATGTCAAAATTAAAAGATTTTTTTATTAAAAAAACAAAAAACCTCCGAAAGGAGATTTTTTGTCATTTAACCTGAGCTCCTTTAAAAAAGGATCCCACACTCAAATATAATATAGCAAAACAAACCTATTTTGTCAATTTAATAAGTTTTTAATCTCTTTTATTTGTGATTCTAATTTTGGATTAATCTTAAGGGCTTGATTAAAGGCTTCTTGAGCACTTGTTTGGTTGTTAAGTTTATATAAATAAATTCCTTTCCTTAACCAAATTTTAGCTTCTTGAGGATAAGAATCTAATATTTTTTCAGAAAAGGATAAGGCTTTTTCAATTTTTCCGTTTTCTTCATAGATAGATAAAATTTTCTTTGCATTATCTAACTTCTTTGTCCAATCTACTCCCTTCTCCTTGGCTTCTTCGATTACACTTAAAGCTTCGCTATTTTGATTACTCATCATATAAGAAGAAATTAAATACCAATAAGAGTTATATAATCTTGGCTCTAACTCAATTGTCTTACGAACTAATTCGATACTTTTTTCTTTTTCTCCTTTTTGAAATTTAACATCAGACAATAACCAATAAGCATTTTGGTTTTTAGGACTTAAATTAATTGCTTCATTTAAAACTTTTTCTGCTTTATCTAATTTTTCTTTTTTTCCAGTAAGTTTAAAATCAGCAACATAGGCCCGTCCTAAAGAAAGATAAGAACGATAATCTAATTCATTTTCTTCAATATCTTGCTTAATAGCTTCTTCAACTAATAATACTGCTTCTGATAAAACTTCTTTATTTGGATCTTTCCTTAAAGATTGACTAATTAATTCGTTTGCAAAATATCTATTTGTTTCTGTATTGTAACGAGGAATTTCTAAAGTTTTCTTGTAAGCTTCTAACTTTTTTTCTGGACTTTTACCAACTATCGATAACAAAGTTTGTTGAGAACCTCTTGCTGCTTGCACTCCTCCAAAATAAATCAAACTTCCACCTACAATTAAAATTAAAAGATAAGAAATGTTTTTAACTAATTTGTTCTGAATTGGTTTTTCTTTAGTAACCTCTTCTCTATTTTCTTCCCACAAGAAATTAATAAAAGCTAAAGTTAAAAACAAAGTCATATAACTAGAAATAATATCAAAAACAGTCATATTCTGAACAAAATAAGCAGCCAATAAAGCAATTAAACTTAAACTAGTTTTAACTTTTTCTTTTTTAATTATTTTTTTAAATAAATAATAAACAGCAACAAAGAAAATAGATAAATAACTTAATAATCCAAGAGAGCCAGTAGTTACCAAAGTATCTAAAATTATATTATGAGAACGATCAAACCAAACCTCTCCTCCAAATTCTTTCAAAAATAATCTTGAATCAAAATATTTAATAAAAACAACATTAAAGTTTTCTAGCCCCCATCCTAAAAAAGGTTTTTCTAAAAATCCTTTCCAGGCTGCCTCCCAAACAAGATATCTTGCTTTCATTGACTCTAAATGACCATTAACAAAATTTTGTACTTTAGGAACATAAAAATACAGCGCTAAAGAAAAGATAATCAAACCAATAACAAGACCAATAGCTATAAACTTCTTCTTTTTTTCTTCAGAAAAAAATAAAGAACCAATAAAAACTAAAAACAAACCACCCAAAAAAGAAACCGTGGCTGCCCTCGCTTTAGCTGTCAAAACAACCGGAAACATAATAGATAAAACAACTAACGAAAAAATACCTAATCCAGAGAGTTTCTCCTTCATTAGAAAAATTACTGCAAAAAACATATTAAACAACAAATAAGTACCTAAAAAGGATGTATTTCCAATAGTCCCTCCCCCCTTCATTGTTTTTGAGTTCATACTTGTTACAACTAAAAAACAAGCAATAATTGCAACAATAATGGAAGCTATTAAAAACTTTTTCCAATCTGTTTCTTTTTTAAAAACAGAACTAAGAATAATAAAGAAAGAGTATAAATGTAAAAGAGTTAATAATCCTGTTTCTCTTTCATAAACACTCCAAAAACTCTTACTAAAATTAATACCAAAAATAGAACTGATAATAGAAATCAAAATAAAAACGGTTAAGCTAATAGTTAAAGCATTAAACTTAGGTCTATATTTAGGAAAATTAACAATTAGAACTAAATAAGTAATCAACATTAAACCAACAATAATTCTAAAAAAAATTGTTTTAGGAACAATAAAAGCATAAAAAAAGTTTTGTGAGATAATCAGGGGTGTTAAAAGCGTAAAATAGGCACCCAATTTAATAAAACCAGTTAATATATTTTCCAATTTTTGGTTTTTCATATTTTTATTAATTTATTTAAATATATTAATCTATTCACAAGAATTTGTAAAAAATACTTTAATTTTTGTTTTTCTTAGATTAAAATCAATACAATATGTTTAATGTATTAGAAATTAGAAAATTATTTCTTTTAATTGGAGATTTATTTCTTCTCTACCTTTCTTTTTCTTTTACCTTGTTTATAGGTTATCTGGACAAAATAAATATTAAAATTTTCAAACAACACTTTTTACCTTTTTCAATTCTCTATCTTTTTTGGATTTTAATCCTTTATGTTTTTGGACTCTATGATATTAATTCAATAAAAACAAAATTATCTTTTTCAAATCGTCTTTTAGGGGCAATGTTATTTTGTTTTTTTATTGGTTTAGTCTTCTTTTATATTTTTCCAATTTTTGGAATTACACCTAAAACAAATTTGTTTTTCAATACTTTAATTTTTAGTTTTGCTTTTTGGGGATGGAGAAAAATGTTTATTGTCTTATTTTCTAACCACTTTATTGATCGAATTATTGTTTTAGGACAAGGAAAAGAAGTTAGCAATCTTAAAAAAACAATCAATTCAAATCCTCATTTAGGTTACAAATTAATTTCAATTGATTTAGATAAAAAACTTTTACCTCAAATTAAAAATAAAAAGGTAAATACTGTTATTTTTACTAAAGATTTTGAATCAGATGAAAGACTATTAAAATTACTTTATTTTTATTCTCCAGAAGAAATAACTTTTCTTAATTTAAAAGAAGCTTATGAATTAATTTACGAAAAAATCCCAGTTTCAATTATTTCACAAAGCTGGTTTTTAAAAAACGTTAAAGGTAGGAAAAAGAAGTTATATGATAAAATTAAAAGAATTTTAGATATTATTCTTGCAATTTTAATTTTAATAATTACTTTCCCAATTTTAATTTTAATTGCTTTAGCAATTAAATTAGAAGATAATGGGCCAATTATTTATTCTCAAACAAGAATCGGAAAAAACAAAAAATCTTTCTCTCTCTACAAGTTTAGATCAATGATCCCAGAAGCAGAAAAAGGTAAAGCTGTTTGGGCCAAAAAGAAAGATAATAGAATAACAAAAACAGGTAAAATAATAAGAAAGTTACATTTAGACGAATTACCACAAATGATAAACATTATTAAGGGAGATATTGCTTTTATCGGTCCAAGACCAGAAAGACCTGAATTTGTAAAAAAATTAGAAAAAAAGATTCTTCATTATTCCCTTAGACATATTATTAAACCAGGATTTACTGGATGGGCTCAAATTAAGTTTCGATATGCTCGAAG
>CAZXBN010000013.1:0-11816 GCA_964638845.1 uncultured Candidatus Saccharibacteria bacterium | reverse complement strand
TCCCTTTTTTATTTTTAAATTATTTTCCTTTAAAAAACGGATCGTTGATTCTCTAGAGATTCCTAAAACTTGGTTTTGTTTTCCAAGCTCAAATGCAAACATTGTTCCTGTTCTTCCTCCAACTCCAACAATAGCAATTTTATTTTTCATATTTTAAAATGATACCATTATTAAAAGGTAGAATAAAGCTAAAAAATTGATTTTAGTTCCATAAAATGATAATTTTAATAGATATTTAACATAAACTAAGGAGGGGTGCCTGAGTGGCTGAAAGGGATGGTTTCGAAAACCATTATAGTCGCAAGATTATCGTGAGTTCAAATCTCACCCCCTCCGCTTAAAAACAACCAACATGTTTAATTTTTTCAATAAATCTAAAAAACCTAAAAACCTTAAGGAGCTTGTTTCAAAATTAAGTGAGATTGAAGAAAAAGTTAATAAAAATACAGAAAAAATAGAAAAAAACAAAAAAGATTTAAAGTTAACAATCCAAAAGATAGGAATAACAAGATACAACCCCTTTAAAGAAACCGGAGGAGACCAAAGTTTTTCTATTGCTCTTTTAGACAATAGTGATAATGGAATTTTATTATCCAGTCTTTATAGTAAAGAAAGAAATAGAATTTTTGCTAAACCAATTAAGGACGGTCACTCAAAATATAAATTATCAGAAGAAGAACAAAACACGATTAATAAAGCTAAAAAAATAAAATTACAATGACAGAAAAAAAACCAAAAACAAGACCACCGGTAGTTGTTATTATGGGACATATCGATTGTGGTAAAACAACCCTTTTAGATAAAATTAGAGAAGCAAGAGTTGCAAAAGGAGAGTCTGGAGGCATAACTCAACACATTGGTGCTTACCAAGTAGAAAAAAATAATAAGAAAATTACTTTTATTGATACTCCTGGTCATGAAGCTTTTTGCCAAATGAGATCAAGAGGAGCTAAAGCAGCTGATATTGCTATTATCGTAATTGATAGTTGCCAAGGTGTTCAAGACCAAACAAAAGAAGTTATCAAATGTGTTAAAGAAACTAAAATACCAGTCATAGTTGCTTTTAATAAAATGGATAAAACTGGAGCTAATCCAATGAAAGCGAGAGGACAATTACAAGAACATGGCTTAGTTGTTGAAGAGTTAGATGGAGATATTCCTTCGGTTGAAATTTCAGCTCAAACAGGAAAAGGAGTCGATGAATTACTTGATTTAATTTCTTTAGTTGCTGAAATGGAAGACCTTAAATCGGAAACTTCAAAACAAGCTGAAGGAACAATAATTGAATCTTATATTGATAATAAGAGAGGACCTCTAGCAACTCTGATTTTAAACAAAGGGGTTTTATCTGTTGGAGATATTATCGCTACCTCCTCTACCTTCGGAAAAATTAAAGCTTTAGAAGATTTTAAAGGGGAAAGAGTAAAAAAGATATACCCTTCAGACCCAGCTCTTCTTTTAGGACTAGAAGACGCTCCAAAAGTTGGAGAAAAAATTAAGGTTTATAAAAAATTAGAAAAAGCAAAGGAACAAATTAAAGAACCAGAAAAAATTGAAAAGGTAGAAGCAGAACCAGGAGGAAAAGAAAGATTAAATTTAATTCTTAAGACCGATGTTAAAGGATCTTTAGAAGCTATTAATGACATCTTAAAAGAAATACCACAAGAAAAGATTGCTATAAACATACTTAAGCTTGAAGTTGGAAATATTAATGAAAACGATATTAGAACAGCTAAAAATTCTGGAGCAGTAATTTTAGGTTTTAGAGTTAAAAAAGGTTCAACAGCAAAAAGAATGCTCGCAAAAGAACATATCAACGTAAAAGTAATGAATTTTAAAATTATTTATGAGCTCGTTGAAAAAGTAAGAAAATTAATGGAGCAAAAATTAGCTCCAGAAACAGTTAGAACTAATTTAGCCAAATTAAACGTAGTTGCAACTTTTTGGAAAAAGAAAAACAGACAAATTGTTGGAGCAAGAGTTACAAAAGGAACCGCTAAAAGAGGAGTTAAAATCGAAGTTATCCGAGATAAAACCATAATAGACAGAGGTAAAATGGTTAACTTACAAAGAAAGCAAAAAGATATTAAAAGAGCTTCTCGAGGAGAAAGAGTTGGTATATTATATGAAGGAGATAAAAGAATTGAAAAAGGAGACACTTTAGTTCTTTATACTACCAAAAAAGAAAAAGGTGTTTTATGAGAAAAAGAGTAAAACAAGTTAATCAATTAGTTAAAAAAACTTTAGGTAAAATAATTTTAGAGGAGTTTAGTAAGCCCGAAGGAACATTAATTACCATTACCCGAGTTGAAACTACTCCAAACTTGATTAAAACTAAGGTCTTTATTAACATTATCCCTGAAGAAAAAACAAAAAAGATTATTGAATCTTTACAAAAAGAAGTTTATCATATTCAACAGAAGTTAAATAGAAAGTTAAAGATAAGACCAGTTCCAAAAATTATCTTTAAGTTAGATAAGTCTGTCGAGGAAGCAGCAAAAATTGAAAAAATTTTAGCTAAACTAAAAAAGTAAAGGCCTGGTAGCCAAGTAGCTAAGGCATCGATCTGCAAAATCGACATTCGTGGGTGCAAATCCCACCCAGGCCTCAAGAATATTAATTTAAAAAATGCCGCGGTGGTGGAATGGCATACACGAGAGACTTAAAATCTCTTGGAGCACAACTCCGTGCGGGTTCAAATCCCGCCCGCGGCACATCCAAAAACAAAATGATCACTTACTACAAAAGAAGGACAAAAAATCAAAAAATCAAAAAACTTCCTTCTTTTGAAATAGGAAGTTGGATTAATGTTATAAATCCAACAAAAAAAGAAATTAATTTTTTATCGAAAAAATTTAATCTTGAAAAAAGAAATCTTACCTCTGGTTTAGATCAAAACGAAATTCCAAGATTGGATTTTTTGAAAAAAGATATTTACCTTTTAACAAAAGATTTAATCTCATCTAGAGAAAAACAGACACTTCTTATAGTAATTAGTCAAAAATTTATTTTAACTCTTTCTAAAAAAGAGCCTTCTTTTTTAAAGAAGGTTTTAAACAATAAAATTAAATTTTACACAACACAAAAATTAAAATCTCTAATTAAGATTTTATTTTTAATTAACGAAAGCTTAGAAAGAACAACTGGAAAAATTATAAGAAATGTAAAAACTACAAAATTAAAAGACAAAGAATTATCTGAAAAAGACTTGAAAGAGCTATTAGAAGAGGAAAACTTTTTAAATAAATTAATTGCCTCTTATCAATATGTACTCTTAACCTATAAAAGAGCTGCTAAAAAAATTGATTTTTTGGAAGCTGATAAGGATTTGTTAGAGGATTTAATTGAAGACACAACTCAAGTTTTTAACCTTTGCAAGTCAGCTCTTAAAAATATTTCAAACATTAGAAAGTATTACCATATCTTACTTTCTAATAGACTAAACAAAACAATTAATACCTTAACTATTTTTACAGTCTTAATAAGTTTACCAAACTTAATTGCTGGATTATATGGTATGAATGTTAGACTACCATTTGAAGATAACTTTTTTGCCTTTTGGTATATAATCTCTTCTACCTTTATCTTAGTTGCATTTTTTATCATATATTTAAAAAAAGAAAAAATAATTTAAAAAGCGCTAATCAATAGCGCTTTTTAGTTTTAGTTTTTTAAAAACTCTTACCTTCCTAGAACCTCTATTTTTGTTTTTTGAGCTCCAAAATCAACAGCCTCTTTATGGTCTGAATGCCAAACATCAAACTGATAAACACTCTTTCTTGAATTCATTCTGTCTTCAACCACAAAAACTTTATCACCATACAATTCTGGAATTCTTATTTTTGTTCCAAAAGGAAAATAATTATTAGCAACAATCCCATCTTCTACTCTCTTGTTAGATGCCGTAATAAATGGCGTACTATCTGTTTGTTCTGGAGTGCTTGAATAAGCCGTAATAACTGTTTCAAATTCACTTATTACCTCTAAAGGAGGATTATTAGGATTTGAAGAGGCAACTAAAAAACTTTCTTCAGAAAACATAAACTTGGAATCCTCTTTAATAATTTCTTTATTGTTTTGCCCGAAAGAGGAAAATAAATTACCTCCTACAACAAATAAAGATATTATTACTACTATAGTCAGCGAAGGAGAAAACCTTTTTTTGTCTTTTTGTTTTTTAATCATATATTAATTTATATTTCTTTATCAATAAAAAGTATTATTTAATAAATAATCCTTTTATTTTGACAAAGACCTTCAGTTGAACGATAATAACGTAAAACAACTAAAAAATCAATACCTTTTCAAATTAAATGAAAATTAAAGAAAAAATAGATAAATTAGCTTGGAATGCTATTTTTGGAAAAGAAAAAGAAAAAGCACAAAAAGACATTAGAAAAATAGCTCAAGAAAAAGAGATTTTTTTATCCTCAACTAATAATTTATATAAAGCAAGAGCAAAAGAAGAAATTCCTTTAAATTTTACTGTCCCTGCCTTTAACATAAGAACTTGGACCTATGATGTTGCAAAAACAATCTTCAAAATAGCCAAAGAAAAAAAGATTGGAGCTTTTGTTTTTGAAATAGCAAAGTCAGAAATGGGTTATACAGACCAATCTCCAGCCGAGTACACCTCTTCAATTCTTGCTGCTGCTATTCATGAAAATTTTAAAGGACCTGTCTTTGTTCAAGGTGATCATTTTCAAATTAATACTAAAGATAGAAAAAATCCTACCAAAAAAGAAATTCAAAAAGTTAAAAACTTAATTAAAAAATCAATTGAAGGTGGGCTCTATAATATTGATTTGGATATTTCAACATTAGTTGATTATTCAAAAGAAACAATTAAAGAACAACAAAAATTAAATTATTCATTAACTGCTGAATTAGCAGAATATATCCGAAAAATAGAACCTAAAGACATAAATATATCTATTGGAGGAGAAATAGGCCATATTGGTGGCAAAAACTCAACTAAAGAAGAGTTAGTAGCCTTTATCGAAGGTTTCAATGAGCAGTTCAAGGAAGAGATAGGTTTATCAAAAATATCGGTTCAAACAGGAACTCACCACGGAGGTGTCCCTCTAAAAGATGGAAGCTTAGCTAATACTAAAGTAGATTTTGAAACCTTAGAAAAATTATCAAAATTAGCAAGAAACTATAAAATGGGAGGAGCCGTTCAACACGGAGCTTCAACTCTACCAGAAAAATATTTTTCAAAATTTCCTAAAACTGAAGCAATTGAAATACACTTAGGAACCGAATTTCAAAATATTATTATGGATCACCCTAAATTTCCTAAAAAACTTTTGAATAAAATTTATAATTGGCTAGACAAAACAAAAGACCAAAAAAACCAAACCAAAAAACAATTTTACTATAATTTAAGAAAAAAAGGTTGGGGTCAATTTAAAAAAGAGTGCTGGTCTTTATCCAATAAAATAAAAAAACCAATCATTAAAGATTTAGAAAAAAAGTTTAAGTTTTTATTTAAAGAATTAAACGTTGAAAATACTAAACCATTAATTCAAAAATATGAAAGAAAAAATAAATAAAATTAAAGAAAAAATTAAATTTACTGAAGAAGAACAAGAAGAATTAAAGAAAGAAAGAAAAAAAGAAATTAAAAAAAGAATAGAAAAACTAAAAAAGCTAAAAGAGGAAAATCCAAAAAAGAAAACAGAGATTGAAAAAGAAATTAAAGAATTAAAAGAGGAAGACCCAAATAAAGAAATTAAAAAAGTTCAAAGCATAGTTGAAGATTTAAGATTAAAACAAGAAATTAAAAATAATCCAGAACTAAAAGAAGAATTAAGTAAAATAGAAAGAAAGAAAAAGGCAAAAGAAATCTTTAAAAAACTCCAATTTAATAAAGAAGAAGAAAATAAACTTAAAAACGCAACTTTTAAACAAGTCCAGAAAGAAATCAAAGAATTAAAGAAAGAAAAAAAAGAAACAGATGAAGAACTAATAAAAAGAGCAATAGATAAAGAGATTAAAGAATTAAAAGAAGCTAGATCAAATATTGATCGAGACATTAAAAAAGTAAAAGAAATTGTTCAAGAGATTAGATTTCAAGAACAACTTGAAAAGAAACCAGAAATTAAAGAAGAATTAAAAGAAGAACTTAATAAACTTAAATTAATTAATAAATTTAAGAAAGACAAACAAGACTTAAAAGACATTAAAAAGGAGATAGGAAAAGCAAGAAAAGAATTAGAAAAAAGCAGAAAAGGAACTAAAAAACACTTAATTAAAATTTACCAAAAAACCCTAAAAAGATTAAAAAATATTAAAAAGAAAAAAGAAAAAGAGATAAAAAAACTTAAAGAAAAACTCAATATTAAGGAAAGTATATCAGAAAAAAGAGAGAAAAAAGCTTCTAATATAGAAAGTCAAGAAATAAGAAAACAACAAGAACAGGTTGTTCAAAAAAATCTAGAAATAATTAAGCAACAAGTTAATATTACTGAAAAAGAAAAAACAAAAGCAAAAAAAGAAATTTTAGAAAAAGACAAACAATTTTCAGGAATTAAATTTCAAAATCTTAAAGAAGATGTTCAAAAACTAATTATCATTAAAAAAGTTATTAAAAATAAAATAAAAAAAGCTTCTCAAACAGAGAAGATACAACTCCAAGGTTACACTAACATGATCGATCCTCTTATTAATGTCTTAATTAAGATTGATCAGATGAGCGGGTGAAGGGGATCGAACCCTCAGCTTATCCTTGGCAAGGATATGTATTAGCCATTATACTACACCCGCAATAAAAAGTGCCGCGGAGTAGAATTGAACTACCGACCCTTTCTTTTTCAGAGAAATGCTCTACCACTGAGCTACCGCGGCATATATTTATATTAACACTTTCATTTAATTTTTAAAAAACAAGTGGACCCAGAGGGACTTGAACCCTCAACCTCCGCCATGCCATGGCGGCGCTCCGCCAATTAAGCTATGGGCCCTTATTAAACCCCCTTTGTGTCCTCGGGGGGAGTCGAACCTCCATCTGCAACTTAGGAGGTTGCCGTTCTATCCATTGAACTACGAGGACAAGTACTGAATAAAAATATAATAACAAAATGAACCTTTAATTACAAACCTAAATAAAAAAATAAAGGGTTTAAATTAAACCCTTTTAGTACCTTTAAACTTTTCGCTTTTTATTCTTTTTCTTTCTTCTTTTCTTTTTTCCTCTCTAATAACATGGAGAGGAGTTCCTTTATTTTGTATCATCAAGATTAAGTCTTTCAATATCTTTTCTGATACATCTTTTTTTTCTTTTTTAACCATAAAGAGCTACTCCCTAGATTAATAATTCTGATTTTTTTGTCAATAATGTTATAATAATTTTAATTCTTAGAAATCAATTTTAAAATAAAAATGAAAAAAGATTCTCCTATCACTAAAATAGCAAAAATAGCTTGCCCAGCAGTTATTAGTATTGTTGTTTCAAAAGATTTACCAAAAATGGAAGGTTTTCAGTCCCTACCTTTAGGAATGCAAGAATTAATCCTTCCTAAAAGCAAACACCACAAAAAACAACAAATTAAAATAGGAGGAGGTTCTGGCTTTATCATCTCTAAAGATGGTCTAGTTTTAACTTGTAATCACGTTGTTAAGGATCCTTCAGCTAGTTATTTAGTTGTTTTAGGGCCAGATGAGAAGCATAAAGCTGAAGTCTTAGCAAAAGACCCTTTAATTGATTTAGCAATCTTAAAAATAAAAGGTGATGATTTTCCTTTTATTGAGCTAGGTGATTCTTCAAAAACACAACTAGGAGAAAAAGTAATAGCCGTTGGTAATCCTCTGGGAGAATTTGATGATACCCTTTCAGCAGGAATTGTTTCTGGACTAAGTAGAAAGATAACAGCTTACGGAAGTTTAGCTCAATCTAGAAACTTAAGAGGTTTAATACAAACAGATGCCGCTATTAATCCTGGCAATAGTGGAGGACCATTAGTCGATATGGATGGAAAAGTAATTGGTATTAATACAGCTGTTGTACAAGGAAGTCAAAATATTGGTTTTGCTATTCCAATAAACTACACAAAAGAAAATATTAAAGAGGTTAAAAAATATGGAAAAATTAAAAAACCATTCTTAGGAATTAAATACTTTATTCTTAATAAGAAAATAGCCCATATTAATAAGATCCCCGTTGATTATGGGGCTATGATTTTAAGAGAAAGATTAGGAGAGGAAGCAGTTATTGATGGTTCGCCCGCTGATAAAGCCGGACTTAAAGCTTATGATATTATTCTTTCTTGCAATGGTGAAAAAATTACAAAAGACAATTCTTTAAATCGAGTATTACAAAAACACAACATCGGAGATGTTGTGAAATTAAAAGTCTTAAGAGAGGAGAAAGAAATTGAAACAGAAGTAGAATTATCCGAAAGAAAATAATTCTAATCTTTTTATTCCTTTAAAGTGTTTTTTATTCAAAGTATAAAGAGAAAAACCATTAGCAATTGCTGTAGCAGCAATTGCTGCATCGGCAAACTCAATAGGTTTTTTAATATCCCGAGCTATCTCTCCAGCTAACTGACTAATCTCATAATTATAGGATAAAATTTTAAGAGGAGCTATAGTTGCTAAAAGAGATTTTTCTTGTTCTTTTCTTTTAGTGCTTTTTCCTTCATAAAGTTCCTGAACACTAATGAGAGAAAGAGCTAAACTCTCTTTTGGTTTTTCTTTTGCAAGTTTTATTAAAAAAGTTTCTTTTTCTTTTTGTCTAAGATGATCGATAATAATGTTAGTATCCAGAATTACCATTCTTTTTTTCTTTTTTTAGAGGCTTTTAATTCAACTTTTCTTTTTTTCTTTTTTATTTTATCCCAATCCTCATTAGACCAGCTTCCCTTTGTCTTTTTTAAAGTTTCTAAATAAGATTTTTCTGTATTTGTTCTTGGAATTAAATCAGAAATAGGATATATATAAACCCCCTCTCCTCTTTTTATAATATTAACTAAAGTTTCACTATTAATATCCAAAGAAGTCCTAATTTTTTTAGGAATAACTATTTGTCCTTTCTTATTTGTTTTTGTTATATATCCTCTTTTCATACTATTATTATTTTATTACTTTTATTAAGTCTGTCAAGCCTAAATTAAAAACACAACACTTAAAAAAGTGTTGTGTCAAAAAACAAGAAAAATTCTTTATCTTCTTTTCTTCACTTCTTCTTCCTTGTTTCTTTTCCTAACCATATCTTTTGCTTTTTTTCGACTTCGACAAGTTTTAACTTTAGTCCAACTGCCATTTTGTTTTTTCATAACAGTTGCTTTTACTCTTTTGTAAGGCATAAATTTTTAAATTATATTTTACTTTCATTAAAAGACTAAAACTTTTCTTTAAAAAAGTAAAGTTTTTACTTATTTAATTTGTCTTTATACTTTTTAATTTGAACTTCTAGTTTTTCTCTTAAACTTACTAAAGCTGGAGTTAATTCTTTGTGTTTAGCTTCAGCAAAAATTTCTTTTTTACCTGGTAACCACATATTAAAATTTACCTTGTAACCCCAATCTTTTCTTTTTTGAATCTTAACAGTTGCATCTTTCATATCTTCTTCAAAATGTTTTAAATATTTTTCAAGATCTCCAATCTTATCATTAACAATCTTTCTAATTCGATCATTAATTTTAAAATTTTCTCCAATTATTTGAATATTCATATTTTAATTACTTTTTTAATATTTCTTTAAGTTCAACTAAACTTAAAGTATTAATAATGTTCTTTTTTTCTATCCAACCTCTTCGAGCTTGATAAGTTCCATACTTTAAAAATTTAAGAGATTCTGGATTATGAGAGTCTGAATTAATAACTAATTTTAAACCCATTTCTTTAGTCATTTTAGCATATCGATCATTTAAATCTAAACGACTTGGTTGAGAATTAATTTCTAAAAAACAATTATTTTCTTTAGCCACTTCTACAATTCGATCCATTTCTACTTTGTAAGACTTTCTTTTATTAATTCTTCTTCCAGTTGGATGAACTAGAATATTAGTATAAGGATTTTGAAGGGCCTTAATAATTCTTTCAGTTTGTTCTTTTGAATTTAAGTTAAAGTGAGAATGAACACCGCAAAGGACAATATCAAATTTTTTAAGAACCTCATTATTAAAAAATAGAGAACCATCTTTTTTAATATCGACTTCACAACCAGCTAAAACTTTGATGTCTTTAAACTTATAGTCTGTTTTTTTAATCTTTTTAATGTAATCATCAACTTCTTCTTTTTTAAGTCCTCTAGTAACGGGAATTAAACCTGAGTGATCGGTAATAGCAATATATTCTCTTTTTAAGCTTCTCGCTGCTTTTACCATTTCTTCAATAGTAGAATTTCCGTCACTATTAATAGTATGCATATGAAGATCTCCCTTAATATCTTTTTCTTTTATTAAGTTTGGAATTTTATCTTCTTTCGCTTTTTGAACCTCGCCTCGATCTTCTCTTATCTCCGGAGGGATAAAAGAAAGATTTAAAATTTTGTAAATTTCCTTTTCTGATTGACCACCAATTCTTTTCTTGCTCTTCTTTTTAAAAATTCCATACTCATTAAGCTTTAAACCCTTTTTAAGAGCTAAATTTCGCAAACTAATGTTATGGTCTCGTGAACCCGTAAAGTAAAGTAAGGCAGCCCCATAACTCTTATCAGGAACTACCCTTAAATCAACTTGCATTCCTGTCCTTAATTTTATAGTTGAACGAGTTTCTCCTTGAGAAACTATCTTTTCTACATCTTCGAATTGAATAAATCGATCAATAACTTCTTTTCCTTTTTCGCTTGAAGCAAGAATATCAAAATCTCCAATTGTTTCTTTTTTTCTTCTATAACTTCCGGCTACCTCTAATTGATTAATATTTGGGTCTTTTTTCAAATAATTAAATAAAGGTTGAATAACCTCTTCCGCAATAACCAATAAAGTTCTTTTTTCTTCTTTTTTATCTTTTAAAGCTTCTTTAATATTTTCTTCTGTTTTTTCACCAAAACCTTCAAGATTTCTTATCTCTTTATTTTTAATTGCTTTTTTAAGATCTTTAATTGAATCTATTTTTAATTCTTGAAAGAGTTGTTTAACTCTTTTTGGTCCAAGACCTTCAATATCTAATAAGTTAACTAAGCCAGAAGGTATTTCACCTTGAATTTCTGTCAATTTCGAAATATTACCTGTTTTAATTATTTCTTTAATTTTTTTTGATAACTCCTCACCAATTCCAGATAATTCAGTTAAGTCTTTTTCTTCTTTAACCATACTTTCAACACTTTGAGAAAGACCAGTTAAAGTTCGAGCCGCTTTTCGATAAGCTCTAACTCGAAAACGATTAGCTCCTTTTATTTCTAAAAGATCGGCTATTTTTCTAAATTTTTCTGCTATTTCTGAATTATAAACTGGCATAATTTAACAAGTTAAATGGAAGGCACCTACCACTTTTTTACCTTCTTTTAATTTTTGATTAAAAATTTTATAAGCTAAACCAGTTTTTCTAACTTCTAAAGCTATATCTTTTCCTTCTATTTTTTCTTTTATTGGTTTTGAAACTTTCATAATTCCACTCTCTCCTGTTCCAATAATTAAAATTTCTGGACTAAAAGAAATTACTTTTTTTAAATCCGAGAAAGACAATTTATGTCCTTCTTTTCTTTGCCAATTAGTTCTAATTTTGTTTGGAAAAATAATCAAATCATTAATATAGGTTTTGTCGTTTACAATTATTTCTCCAAAACTATAAGAATTAATAATATTTTTATTTTTCATTTTCTTTATTATAACATTTTAAAAACAAATAAAATTAATTCTAATCATTAA
>CAZXBN010000012.1:0-11936 GCA_964638845.1 uncultured Candidatus Saccharibacteria bacterium | reverse complement strand
TATTAATTAAAAAAATAATTAAATGTATGAAAAATTAAAGAAAAAAATTGAAAACTCTGAGGAAAAAAGCTTTGAAGAGAAAAGGTTTGGATCTAAGGGTTTAGAATTAAAAAATAAGCTTTCAGAATTGGTTGAAAAAACAGATATTACGACTTATGCTTCTCTACAAGAAGAGGGTAAAAGACTGAAGGATAAATATGGTGAAGATGTTACAAATTATATTGCTTGGCATATTTTGATTGGTTCAACCCCAAAAGAAGGAAGAATTGAATCTGAAGAGACTAAATTTGATTTTGAAGGGGATGATTCAATTAAAAGACTGATCAATAAAAAATTAAAAGAAGTAAAATCAAAAGAAGATTAACTTTTAATTCTTTCTATTTTTTATTACTCTAAAAAAAGAATCAGTTAAGATTCTTTTTTAATTTTATATATTAATGAATTTAAAGTTGAAGGCTAACAAAATCCTAAAATCAATGGATTATTTGTTAAAAAACATTATAATGAAAAAAAATGAAAAGAATACAAAAGAAAATAAAAGATTTTTGTCAGAAGTATAATATTAATTCTTCAATTGAAAATCGCCTTTTAGATACAATGTCTGAATTGGGGGAAGTTTCAAAAGAAGTTTTAAAAATGAAGGACTATGGAAAAAGTAAGTTAGAGTATCGAAAAAAAATTAGAGGTGAACTTGGAGACTTATTCTTTTCTTTAATTACTGTGGCTAATTTTTTTGATATTAACTTAGAAGAAGTTTTAGAAGAAGTTCTAAGTAAATACAAAGAAAGACTCGATAAAAAGGGGTCAATTGGTTCTGAAGATAGTTAAAATTTAAATATGGGTTTTTTTAATAAAATTTCTAAACATTACATGAATAAGCACGATAAATATGATAAGGACTATTATTTGAAAAATCATATTAGTGCTTTAAAATCTCCTTTTGGTTTTTTAGTGAAGCTATATTATCGTTATATAGCCTCTTATATTATGGCTGGACCAGCTAATCTTAAAAAAGGAGATAAGGTTTTAGATATTGGTTGCGGGGTTGGTATTTTAATAGAACAATTTAATAGTCTTGGTTTTAAAGGGGAAGGTGTTGATGTTAATAAGCAAGCAATTAAGAATTCAATTTATCCTAGTAGGTGTTCTTTAGTTGAAAGCACGGGAAAGTTAAAATTTTCTGACAATTATTTTGATTTGGTTGTAAGTCGAGAAGTTTTAGAACATATTCCGGAAAAAAACATTGATCAGTGTATTAAAGAGTGGGATCGAGTCTCAAATGGTAAAATGGTTCATATTATTGCCGTTTCTGAAAGAGGTCCAAGTGCTGTTGATGATCCAGCTCATATTAATGTTAAAAGTGTGAATTGGTGGATTAATAAGTTTAAAAAGAATGGCTACAAGGCTATTAGACAGCCTCAGAAACTCTTCTTATCTCCTTTTGGAAAACAAGGTTATTTAATGTTTATTAAAGAATAATTTATGAATAAGAAACAAATTTTTATTATTCATGGTGGAAAAACCTTTCCTAATCGAAAGGATTATTTAAATCATTTAAGAAATAAAAAAGTTTTTTTAGAAAAGAAAAAGAAATGGAGAAATGAGTATTTAGATAAAGAGCTTGGGAATAAATTTAAAATTATTCGACCAAGAATGCCTTGTAAGAAGAATGCAAGATATGAAGAATGGAAGATTTATTTTGAAAGATATTTCCCTTTCCTTAAGGATGGTATTATTTTAATTGGTTATTCTCTTGGGGGGATATTTTTAGCTAAATATTTATCAGAAAACAAGTTTTCTAAAAAAATATCTGGTATTTATTTAATTGCCACTCCCTTTGATGATTCTATCAATAAGGAAAAATTATGTGGAGGGTTTAGATTAAAAGATAATTTATCTTTAATTGAGGAGAATTGTCAAAATATTAAATTATTCTTTTCTGAGGACGATGATATTGTCCCAGTTAGTCATGCTCAAAAATATAAGAACAAACTAAAAGAGTCAGAAGTTATTATTTGTAAAAATAAAAATGGTCATTTTCAAGTTTCTGAATTCCCAGAACTTGTTGAATATATTAAAAAAGAAAACAAATGATTAGTTTAAAAATTAAAAATTTTATTGAAAGATTTTATATTGGAATTTATACGCTAATTATTTTATTTAATGGTTACTATTTTTTAACTATTTTAGAGAAAAGCGTTTTTGAGTGGTTAACAACTAATCTTTGTGTGGCTGCTTCTTTAATTGCGATTATTGGTTTTTTATCTAAAAATAGAACTATTTCTAATACAGCTGTACCATTATTATTAACTTTTGGAATTGGTGGCTTTTTATTAATGGGCTGGGATAATTTTATGAGAATTTATTCTCAACTTCATCATATCTTAATGATTCTTAATGCTCTTTATATTTTAATTGAATCTTTTAAGGCTAAAGCAATTGATGAAATGCAAATTGGTTCTGCTATTGGAGTTATTTTAGTTTTAATTTTGGTTGATATTGGAAGTAAGCCAGTGAGTTTTTAAAAATATAATTTCTTATAAATGCTTGTTGTAATAAAATTAATATTAATTTTTTGATAAAAAAATGAAAAACATTGAAGTAGAAGTAAGAAGTTTTATTTCTAAACAAGAATATGAAAAACTTCTTAAATTTTTTAAAAAAGAATCTAAACTATTAAAAGAAGATTATCAAGAATCTTTTTATTTTGATTGTGAGGAAGATTTAAGAATTCAAAAGAATAATTTTTATTCTAAGGTTTGGATGAAAAAAGGAAAAATACATGACGATAGTAGGGAGGAAATAGAGATTAAATTTGATAAAGAAGATTTTAAAAGATTAGAAAAACTATTTCTATCTTTAGGCTTTAATATTGAAATAAAATGGTTTCGTAAAAGATTTCAATTCCAATGGGAAGATATAACTGTTTGTTTGGATTATACAAAAGGTTATGGTTATATTATTGAGTTAGAAAAAATGAGTTCTGAAAAAAACAAAGAGAAAACATTTCAATATTTAAAAAAGAAATTAAGATCTTTAGATATTAAAATAACTCCAAAAGAAACTTTTACAAAAAAATTTGAACACTATAAAAAAAATTGGAGAGAGTTGACTGATTGACTTTTTAAAACAAATTAATATATGTTATTGAAAAATATCTAATTTTTTAACTTTTCTAGCTCCTTAATAAGACTGAAGAAGTTTTTAATTTGTGTATTATAAGGTCTCCAGTTAAACTGGAGTTTTTTTATTTAGTTCTTAAAAATTAAAGAAGTAAAAAAAGATGAAAATTAAAGTAGAAAAAGATAGATATGATAGGGCCCAAATTGGAGAGCATTTGATTAAAGTTCTTTCTGGTGAAACTTTAATAAACAGAACTGAATATAATGAAATGGAAAAGTTTATTTAAAAAACCTGGGAAAGACTACAATCTTTTGGAAGAGACTACACTGGTTTTACTTGATTGGACTTATTTATGTATTCCAAAAGAGAAAGACTATTAGTTAATCCTCATTTAGACTATGGGGACTGTGCTGAATTAAGGTTATTGAGTTAAATTCTAGTGTGCTTCAACAATATCGATGTTGAGGAGGAAGTTATGGAGGAATAGTAAAAGTGGAATAATTTTTTTAGCATAGTTTTAATAACTATGCTTTATTTTTTTCTTTTTCTTTTTTAAAATAATAAAGGATTGAGATGTTCCTTAAAAAACAAAAAAAGTGGGTTATGACAAGAGATAAACATTCTTGCCAATTACCTACTTGCGGCAGGAAAGGAGTGAAGGTTAGAGAAATTTTAACAAAAAAGAAAGCAGAAGAATTGGGCTGGAGCATAGATGCCCCCTTTAATAGTCCTTTTAATGCAATAACTATTTGCTTTGAAGGGTTAGATTTTTTGGAAGGCATTATAGAGAAAGAAGTTATTTACTTTTTAAAATTAATAAAAGTAAAAACTTTAGATTTTCTTCGTAGAAAACCTTACCCGGTTCAGAGTAAGGAATTTTACAAGGCAAAAAATATCTTTTTTAATATCGAGCACCCTTAAAGGGTGCATTTTTTTATTTTAAAACAATTTTTTTAAATTTCCTTTTTCCTCTTTGAAGAATAAGTCCTTCTTCAGGAATTTTTAAAGTTTTTGGTTTTTTAATCTTTTTATTATTAATTCTAATTCCTCCTTGTTTGATTAATCTTCTTGCTTCCCCTTTACTTTTTACTAATCCGCAATTATTTAATAAGTCAATAATATCTTTTTCTTTATCTTTTACTTTATATTCTTCAATATCTTCTGGTTTTTTATTTTTTTGAAAAACATTAATAAAGTGTTGTTTTGCTTTTTTTGCTTTTTCTTCTCCATGAAATATTTTTGTAATTTCATAAGCTAGTCTCATTTTTGCTTCTTTAGGGTTTTGCTTTGTTATTTTCTTTATTTGCTTTAGGGGTAGAAGGGTAGTGTGAATAAATAGAGGTTTTATCATTTCATCGGGTTGAGCCATAACTTGACCATAAATATCTTTAGCTGGAGTATTAATAAATACTCCAGTTCCAGTACTTTTAGACATCTTTTCTCCTGTTTTTGGATTAGCTAATAAATGAGTGGCTACAACGAACTTTTCTTTCTTTTTTGTTTTCTTTAATAAAGTTCTTCCTGCTAAGGCATTAAAGATTTGATCAGTTCCGCAAACTTCAACATCAACATTCATGGCAACAGAATCATATCCTTGCATTAGGGGGTAAAGAAATTCATGTAAATAAATTGGTTTTTCTTCTTTTAATCTTTTTTGGAACATATCTCTTTCAAGCATTTGTTGAACTGTAAAATTTGTAGCTAACTTTATTATTTCTTCCAAGCTTAATTTTGATAACCAATTATGATTATATTTAATCTTGACTGGGTTTTCTTTGTTCTGAAAATCCATTAAAGGTTTAATCATTTCTTTCCAATCTTTAACATTTTCTAATACCTCTTTTCTTGTTAATTGTTTTCTTGTCGCTTCCTTTCCGGTTGGATCCCCAATTCTAGCTGTGAAATCACCAAAAAGAATTATTACTTCATGGCCTAGTTTTCTTAACTTTTCCATTAAAATAAAGTTTTGAGCGTGTCCTAAGTGAAGATTAGAAGCAGTAGGATCAAAGCCAATGTAAAAAGTTAACCTTTTCCCACTTAAAAGTTTTTTCTTAAACTCTTCTTTAGAAGGGAGTATTTTTTCAATAGTTCCTCTTTCTAAAATTCTATCTATTTTCTCTGGGTTTGTATTAATTTTCATATTAAAATTATTATAAAGGAATTAGTTTAAATCTACAATTTCTTATTTAGTCTTTTGGTGTTATAATAAAAGAAATAAATTAACTTTTAAAATTATGTTAACTAATTTAGAAGATAAAAAAATAATGGTTTTTTGTCCTCACCCTGATGATGATGTTTTTTCGTCCGGAGCATTATTAAAATATTTATCTGCTAAAAATGATGTTTATTCTGTTTTTGTAACTTATAGTCCACGAGGAGTAGATAGAGATATTTCTGAAAAAGAAAAAATAGAGTTAAGAAAAAAAGAAGCTAAAAAAGCTTGTGAGATTTTAGAAAGTAAACCAGTTTTTTTAGGTCTTGACCAGCTTAAAATTAAACCAGACAAAGAGAATGTTAAAGTAATGGAAGGTTTATTAAAAAAAGAAAAACCAGATATTGTTTTAATTCCTCCAATGAATGATGCTCATCCAACTCATAAAAAAGTAAGCCAAACTATTTTAAAGACTCTTGAAAAAGTAGAAGTTGAAGAAGTTTGGTCTTATGAAACTTGGACTCCTTTACCAAATCCAGATTATATCTTTTTCTTTAATGATACTTTAATGAATATTAAGAAAAAAGCGATGAATGAACATCAGTCTCAGACAGAAAGATTAGATTTTGCTGGTTCTATGGTCGCTTTAAACAGATTTAGAGGTATAATGGGACAAGAGTTAATGGGTGGATTTGGAAAATCTTATGAGGGGGAGAATAAATATGGAGAAGCTTATCAAAAAGTTAAATAAAATTTTATGAAAGAAGAAATTAATATTGATGATTTTAATAAAATTGAATTAAGAGTTGGTAAAATTTTAACTGCTGATAATATAGAAGGAGCTGATAAATTATTAAAATTTAAAGTTGATATTGGTGAAAAAGAAATCCAGGTACTTTCTGGGATTGCTGAATATTATAATCCAGAAGAGTTAATTGGTTGGAAAGTAGTAGTAGTTGTTAATTTAGAACCTGTAAAATTGCGGGGAGAATTATCCGAAGGGATGTTATTGTGCGCTAGCGAGGAAGAAAAGATCACTTTAATGAAATTAAATGACAGTCTTAAAGTTGGTTCGATAATAAAATAAAAAAAGCATTACGAATAACGTTGTAATGCTAATTGCTTTGCAAAATTAAATATTCTGCTATCAAAAATTGTCTTAATTTTTTTGATATTCTTTTTCTTTTCAAAAGCTAATGTATTTTCAAAAGCTTTTTTTCTAAGATAGTCATCAAACTCTACATTCCAATAGATTACTTTTTTGTCACGTTCACCATTATGTATTTTTTTGTGGCATTGTCGGCAGACAGTAATCCCGTTTAATGGATTATTGATCCTGCTTATTTTCCACTCCAAGACTTTAAAAGCATAACTTCTTGGAATAATATGATGAACTTGTAATCTTTTTGTTTTGCTACAGTTTGGAAATTGGCATTGATGGCCATCTCTTTCTTTAATCCACAGTCGTTGCTTTCCACTAAAGCTTTTTATATTGGTCTTCGATCACCTTTTTTAAAGATTTATTTTTATTAAGCATTGAAAAAAAATTGAAAAACCATAAAAATATAAACAAAGATAAAATAATAAAACTATGAACTTAACAAGTATTGTAGAAAATTTAACAGGTTGGGCTTTAAATCATGGCTTAAGAGTTGTTTTAATTTTTGTTATCACTTTTATTTTTAATAAATTTATTAGGTCTTTAATTAAAAATTCGTTTGAGAAACAAATTGAAGAAACAATAAATCAAAACAATAAAAAACAAAGAATAAAAACAATTGTTGATATTATTGATGACGTAACTATTTCTGCTGTTTGGGTTATTGCTATTCTCATGATTCTGTCTGAGCTTGGAGTTAATACTTCTCCTTTATTAACTGCTTTAGGAGCAATTGGTTTAGCTTTTGGTTTTGCTGCTCGTGGAATTGCAAAAGATTTTCTTCAGGGTGTTTTTATTTTGCTTGAAGATCAATTTCGGATTGGTGATACAGTTAAGGTAGCAGGAATGGAAGGAAAAGTTATTGATTTAAATCCTCGAACTACAATTTTAAAAACAGAAGATGGAAAAACTCATATTATTCCTAATCGTGAAATTAAAATTGTTTCCAAGAAACAATAATGACACCAATTGAAGAAATAAAAGCACGACTTGATATAGTTGATGTTATTAAAGACTATATTAAGTTAAAAAAAGCTGGGAAAAACTATAAAGCAGTTTGTCCTTTTCATTCTGAAAAGACTCCTTCTTTTTTTGTTTCTCCTTCTCGTCAGATTTGGCATTGTTTTGGTTGTGGTGAGGGAAGTAGTATGTTTGATTTTATAATGAAAATAGAAGGGGTAGAATTTAGAGATGCTTTAAGTATTTTAGCAAAAAGAGCTGGAGTAGAATTAAAGCCAGTCAAACCGGAATTAAAAACAAAAAGAGAGAAACTTTATAATATTTGTGAATTAGCGGCTAGTTTTTTTGAAAAACAATTAGGAAGAGGAGGACAAGGTAAAAAAGCGAAACAATATCTTTTAAATAGAAAAATAAGTAAAGAATCAATTAAAGAAAAAAGGTTAGGTTGGGCTCCTGATTCTTGGCAAGGATTATCGGATTTTTTGGCTTCAAAAGGGTTTGAAAAAAAAGATATTAGAGAGGCTGGTTTGGCTCTTCAAAGTAAGGGAAAGCATTATGATCGTTTTCGAGGAAGGGTTATGTTTCCAATTTTTAATTCTCAGTCTCAGGTAATTGGTTTTGGAGGAAGAGTTTTAGAAAAAAACAAAAAGACAGCTAAATATTTAAATATACCTAATACCTTAATTTACGATAAGAGCAAAGCTCTCTATGGTTTAGAAAAAGCAAAAGTTGGAATTAGAAAAAAAGATTTTGTAATTATGGCTGAAGGTTATGTTGATGTTATTTTAGGTCATCAAATGGGGTTTACTAATTTTGTTTCTACTTCTGGTACAGCCTTAACTCCAACTCAATTAAATATTTTAAAAAGATATACAGATAATCTTTATTTAGCTTTTGATATGGATTTTGCTGGGGAAGCTGCAACCAAAAGAGCAATTGATCTAGCTCAAACTCAAAAGTTTAATTACATATTGTTAAGTTACCAGGAGGACATGATCCAGCCGATATTATTACTAAAAAGGGGGCTGACAAATTTAAAGAAATGGTTGAAAAAGCTTTATCTATTTTTCAGTTTTATTTTGAAGATGCTTTTTCAAAATTTGATAAAAATGAACCTGCTGGCAGAAAAAAGATTTCTGATTATTTATTACCAATTATTAAAAGGATTGAAAATAAAATAGAACGCTATTCTTGGGTTCAGAAATTAGCCAATCGATTAGGGGTAAAGGAGTCGGTTGTTGAAAAAGAGCTTAAAAATGTAAGAATAAAGGATGGACTTAATGATCGAGAAGATCAAGAAGAAGTTAAAGAAAATAAAAAAACAAGAAAAGAATTATTAGAAGAAAGACTTTTAATTTTACTTTTCAAAGATTTAAAACAAAAAAAATTAGTTAAAAAGGAAAAAGAATTACTCTCTTCAAGGGGTCAGAAAATTTTAGAAAACTTAAAATCAAAAAAAGATTTAACTGATGATTTAAAGGATTTTTATTCTTATCTTGCTTTGAAATCAGATGTTGAAGAAATTAAAGAAGATGACCTTGTTTCTGAGATTAAATTCTGTTTAAATGAAATAAAGAGTCTTAATAGAAAAAAAGAACTAAAAAAAGTTTCAGCTGAACTTAAGAAAGCTGAAACTAATAATGATAAAGACCAAGTCGAAAGGTTGCTTAAAAAATTTCGTCAATTAACTAAAAATAATAAAAATGACAGCTAAAAAGTCAAATATTAAAAAGATTAAAATTAAAAATCTTGGTTTACCAACCAAGACAGCTAATCTTTTAATGGACAACAGAATTAAAACGGTTGGTGGTCTTTTAAGAAGAACCAAAGAAAGTCTTCTAGAGATAGATGGGATGGGAGGATCAAGGTTAAAGAAGATTGAAAAAGTTTTAAGTACTTTCGGTGTTCATTTAAAGGGTGTTAAGAAACATCACCCTAAAAAGAAAAAAAAGAAAAAGAAAAGAAAAAAAAGAGATGTTTTTACTAAAGAAAAAGTTAATCGGTTAATTCAGAAAGGAGTTAAGAGAGGTTTTATTACTGTTTCTGAAATTTTATATAATTTTCCTAATTTAGAAGAGGAAATTGAAGGATTAGAAGATTTTTATGATTTAATTGAAGATAGAGGAATAGAAATAAAGGAAAAGAAAGAGCTTTTAACAACTAAAAAAGAAAAAAGTCAGAAAATTACTCCACGACATGTTGATTCTGTTCAAATGTATTTAAAAGAAATTGGTCGTTACGACTTTTTAACTGCAAAGGAAGAAAAAGAACTTTCAAAAAGAATTGAAAAAGGCGATGAAGAAGCAAAAAAGAAGTTAGCAAGAGCTAATTTACGTTTAGTGGTTTCTATTGCTAAACGTTATATTGGAAGATCTCCTAATTTAACTTTTTTAGACTTAATTCAAGAAGGGAACTTAGGCTTGTTTAGAGCGGTTGAGAAGTTTGATTGGAGAAAAGGGTACAAGTTTTCAACTTATGCAACTTGGTGGATTAGACAGGCAGTTAGCAGGGCTCTAGCTGATCAGGCTCGAACAATTAGAATTCCGGTTCATATGGTTGAAACTCTTTCAAAGTATAACAAAGCAAGAAAAAGATTATTAAAATCTTTAGAAAGAGAACCACTACCAGAAGAGATTGCTGCTGAAATGGGAATTAAAGTTGAAAAAGTTCATCACTTACAAAGAATTTATCAACGATCAATTTCTCTTGAGACTCCGGTTGGTGATGACGAGAATGGTGCTTCTTTGTTGGTTCAGTTTATTAAAGATGAAGAATCAACTCCTCCTTCTAAAAAAGCAGCTCGTATTTTATTGAAAGAAAGATTAAGAGAAATTTTAGATGATTTAACAAAGAGAGAACAAAAGATTTTATCAATGAGGTTTGGTTTAAAAGATGGAGTTACTCATACATTAGAAGAGGTGGGAAAAGTATTTGGGGTTACTCGTGAAAGAATTCGTCAAATTCAAGCTAAATCTTTAGAGAAGATTAGGAAACATAAAAAAATCAAAAAATTAAAAGGTTATTAAAAAAAGAAATATGAATTTTAAAAAACTTGAAGAAAAAGTAAGAAAATATTGGCAAGAAAAAAACGTTTTTAAACGTTTAATGGAAAGAGATAAAAAAAGAAAAAAGGAGTTTGTTTTTTATGAGGGACCTCCTTTTGCTAATGGGTTGCCAGGAATTCATCATGTTTTAGCTAGAGCTTTTAAAGATGCAATGATTCGTTTTAAAACAATGGAAGGTTTTAGAGTTCCACGAAAGGCAGGATGGGATACTCATGGTCTTCCTTCTGAGGTTGAAGCAGAAAAGAAACTAGGTATTAAAAACAAAAAAGAGATTGAAGAAAAAGGGGTTGATAAGTTTGTTAATGCCTGTGAGGAAAGTGTTTTTATGTATATTGATAAATGGCATGAAATGACTAAGAGAATGGGTTATTGGCTTAATTTAGATGATGCTTATATTACTTGTTCTCCTGATTATATTGAAAATGTTTGGGGTATTTTAAAAAGAATGTGGGATAAAGAACTTCTTTATCAAGACTATAAAGTAATTCCTTATTGTCCTCGCTGTGGAACAACCTTAAGTTCTCACGAAGTAGCTCAAGGTTATAATGAAGTAGAAGATACTTCAGTTTATGTAAAATTTAAAATTAAAGGAAAAGATAAGTTTTTATTGGCTTGGACAACTACTCCTTGGACCTTAACAGCTAATGTTGCTTTAGCTGTTCATAAAGATATGGATTATGTTGAAGTTAAAAATGAGGAAGGTAATTTGATTTTAGCAAAAAGTAGATTAGAGTTAATTGACGATCCGGAAATTGTTAATGAATTAAAAGGAAAAGATTTAATTGGATTAAAATATAAACCTATTTATCAATCAGAAGAACCTGGTTATAAAGTACTTCATGGTGATTTTGTTGGTGAAGAAGAAGGAGCTGGAATTGTTCATATAGCTCCAGCTTTTGGAGAAGAAGATATGGAATTAGGTAAAGATGAAGATTTACCCGTTTTAATTACAATGAATGACGAAGGTAAATACAATGTTGAGGGAGATTGGAAAGGCGAACATTTTGAAAAAGTAACTAATTTAGTAGTTGAAGATCTAGAAAAAAGGAATCTTCTTTTTGAAAAAGAAGAATATTCTCATGAATATCCTTTTTGTTGGAGGTGTGATGCTCGATTAATGTATTATCCTAAAGTTTCTTGGTTTGTTCGAGCCTCTGATCCAAAAGTAAAAAAAGGAATGATTGAAAATAATAAAAAAATTAAATGGAGACCTTCTCATTTGAAAGAGGGGAGATTTGGAAATTGGTTAGAGGGAATTAGAGATTGGGTTATTTCTCGAGAAAGATATTGGGGAACACCATTACCTATTTGGGAGTGTGAAGAGTGTGAAGAACAAGTTTGTATTGGAAATTTAGAAGAATTAAGTGAAAAATCAGGAATGGAATTTAATCAGAAAAAGCTTCATCGACCCTTTATCGATAAAGTTAAGATTAAATGTCCTGAATGTGGTAAAGAAATGAAAAGAGTGAAACAAGTT
>CAZXBN010000011.1:0-12100 GCA_964638845.1 uncultured Candidatus Saccharibacteria bacterium | reverse complement strand
AGAAGGCGTAGAGATAGTGAAAAACTTAAGAGATTCTGCTTGGCTAGAATTTAGAAATGTTACTACTACAGATTGGTTGTATTTTTTATCACAAACGGGTGGGGATAGTTATCAATTAAATTATTTAACCTCTGATTTGAGTAATACTTATTCAGGTAGTCCAGATTATTTAAAAATTGATAATGATGGTTTTTTTCAATATGGTTCTGGGGATACAACTCATTTTACAAGGTCTATTTCTCTTTCCGATGTAACAACTAGCACTGTTGATGTTGTAGTAAATGTTGGTTGGCAGGTCGGAGGGGAAGATAAAAGTTTAGAAGTTGTAGAAACTATAACCAATTGGTATGAAAGATAAAGGCTATACATTAATTGAAATTTTAGTTGCTATTTCTGTTTTTGGTGTTATTGTAGCTGGACCAACTGGCTTATTTGTTTTATCTTTACGTAACCAAAACATGTCATTAGCTTTAGGAGAAACAATCGATAATACTTCTCATGCTGTTGAGTATATGAGTCGAGCTTTAAGAATGGCTAGAAAAGATGACGGTGGTTGTATTTCTAATGGTTATAACTATGAAACTTTTGATAGTAATCAAACAGTTAGGTTTTTAAATTATAATGGTTATTGTCAGGAGTTTAAGTTGGATGGGAATCAAATTATGCAAAGAAAATCAACTGATGATAGTAGCGGAAATTTAAATTCTGGATCTTATTTAACAGCAGATGATTTAGAAATTACTAATTTCCAATTTCATCTTGAAGGAGAAAGTCAGACTGATAACAAACAGCCTCGAGTGACAATTGTTTTTAAAATTGCTAAAAGTAGTACTTTACCTAGTATTGATGTTCAAACAACAGTCTCTCAAAGAAATTTAGATGTATCTTATTAATTATGAAAAATAATTTTCAATCAGAAAAAGGAGTTTCTGTCTTATTATCAGTAATGATTTTAAGTGTTGTTTTGTCTATTGCTTTAGGTTCTAGCGATATTGCAATTAGACAATCAAAATCATTTGAAGGTATTGGTGACCAGGTAGTTGCTTTATATGCAGCCGATCATGGTGTGGAAGATATGATGATGGACGAGAATCCAACTTCAACAAGTGGTACTTTAAGTAATGGGGCTACCTTTCAAACGACCGTTGAAAGTCCGGGTTCTGTTTCTTGTCCAACCTCAACAGAACATTATTGTATTACTTCCATCGGGAGTTATAAAGAAACTAAAAGAGCAATAAAGGTGGTTTACTAATGACAAAAAAAGAAGCTAAAAAAAGAATTAAAAAACTAAAAAAGGTGATTAAACATCACCGTTATTTGTATCACGTTTTAGATAAGCAAGAGATTTCGGAGGATGCTTTAGATTCTTTAAAGCATGAACTTTATAAATTAGAACAAGAATATCCTGATTTAATTACTTCTGATTCTCCAACTCAAAGGATCGGAGGAGAACCTCTTGATAAATTTGAAAAAGTAAAACATCAAACACCAATGCTTTCAATAGAAGATGTTTTTTCTATTGAAGAACTAAAACAATGGAGAGATTATTTAAAAAGATTAGTTGAGAAAGATTTTACTTACTTTACCGAATTAAAAATTGATGGATTAGCACTTTCTTTAATTTATGAAAACGGAATCTTAAAAGAAGCTTCAACTAGAGGGAATGGACAAGTTGGGGAAAATGTTACTAAAAATATTAAGACAATTGAAAGTATTCCGTTAAAACTTAAGCTTCATTCTTCAAAAGATAATCTTAAAAAAGAAATTAAAGAAGAAATAAACAAAGAAATCAGAAATGGGAGGATTGAAGTTAGAGGTGAAATTTATATTGAAAAAGGAGATTTTAAAGAGTTAAATAAAGACAATAAGAAGAAAAATAAAAAAGTTTTTTCTAATCCTAGAAATTTAGCGGCGGGAACAATTCGTCAATTAAATCCAAAAGTAGTTTCTTCTCGTCCATTAAAGTTTTTAGCTTATAGTCTTGTTACTGATTTAAAACAAGACAAGCATTCTCAAGAACATAAAATTTTTTCAAGTCTCGGTTTTAATAGTGATACAGGAAAAGAGTGTAGAGATTTAGATGAGGTTTTTAGTTACTGGAAAAAAGTAAAAGAAAATCGGGAAGATTTTCCTTTTCAGATTGATGGAGTAGTAGTGAATATTAATGAAAATGAAATTTTTAACAAACTTGGAAGGGTTGGAAAAAGCCCAAGAGGAGTAAGGGCTTTTAAATTTCCTCCATCTGAAGCAACAACAATCGTTGAAGATGTAAAACTTCAGATTGGAAGAACTGGAGCAGTTACTCCAGTTGCTGTCTTAGAGCCGGTAAAAATAGAGGGAGTTATTGTTTCTAGAGCTACTCTTCATAATTTTGATGAAATTGAACGACTAGGTTTAAAAATTAAAGATACTATTTCTGTAGTTCGAGCTGGAGATGTTATCCCAATAGTTAAAAAAGTTTTTACTAAATTAAGGAGTGGAAAGGAAAAAGAAATTAATCTTCCGAAGAAATGCCCTTCTTGTGGTTCAAGTCTAGTTAGGGAGGAGGTTGTTTGGCGTTGTCCCAATCCAAACTGCTTTGATCGAAAAAAAAGAACTCTTCATCATTTTGCTTCGAAAGGAGCTTTTGATATTGTCGGCTTAGGACCAAAAATTATTGATAAATTAATTGAAAATAATTTAGTTTCTAGTCCGGTTGATTTTTTTCAATTAGAAAAAGGAGATATTCTTCCTTTAGAGGGTTTTAGTGAAAAAGCAACTGATAATTTATTAAGTTCAATAAAAAATAGCAAAGAGATTGATTTGAATAAATTCATTTATTCTTTAGGGATTAGAAATGTTGGTGAGCAAACAGCAAGAGATTTAGCTTATCATTTTGGTTCTTTTGAAAAGGTTAAAGAAGCAAAAAAAGAAGAATTAGAAAAAATTGAGGACGTTGGTCCAATTGTTGCTCAATCCCTGGTAGATTATTTTAGTAAAAAAGAAAATTTAAAAATGATTAAAGAACTTAAGAAAGAAGGAGTTAAGATTAAAAAACCAGAAACAAGAAGGTCAAAATTAAAAGATTTCACCTTTGTTTTAACTGGTAGTTTAAGCTCAATGACTCGACAAGACGCTAAAAATAAGATTAGAAAATTAGGGGGGAAAGTAACAAGTTCTGTTTCTTCCAAAACTGATTATTTAGTAGTTGGAGAGAATCCTGGCTCTAAACTAGAAAAAGCAAAAAAAGAAAAAGTAAAAATTTTAGAAGAAGATAAATTTCTTAAATTAATATGAAGGATTTGTTTTTTTATTTAAAAAAGATGGATTGGATTTTGATAATTTCTGCTCTTCTTTTAACTGGTATTGGTCTGACCTCTTTGTATGGAATGGGTTCTAATCAAGACAATCTTTCTCTTTTTAAAAAACAAATTCTTTTTTTAGCAATTTCTCTTTTTTTAATGTTTGTAGTTAGTATTATTGATTGGTCTTTTTTAAAAGAAAATAGTTATATCATTTTATTGGCTTATTTATTATGTTGTCTATTATTAGGAGGTCTGTTTTTATTTGCTGGAAAAATTAGGGGAGTTAAGTCTTGGTATAAAATAGGTCTTTTTTCTCTTGATCCGGTTGAGTTTACTAAAATTGTCTTGTTGTTTCTTTTAGCAAAATATTTTTCTTCTCGTCATGTTGAAATGTATAAAATAAGTCATATTATTGTTTCCGGAATTTATGTTTTTATTCCTTCCCTTTTAATATTTTTTCAACCCGACTTAGGTTCTGTTTTAGTTTTATTGTCTTTGTGGCTTGGTATTTTAATAATTTCTGGGATTCAGTTAAAACATTTTTTAATTTTAGTTTTAATTGGCTTATTAGTATTTTTGTTTGCCTGGTTTAATTTATTAAAACCATATCAAAAAGCAAGAATTATGGATTTTTTATTTCCTCAATTTTCTAATTCCCTTGATATTGGTTGGAATCAAAGACAATCTAAAATTGCGGTTGGTTCTGGAGGGTTGTTTGGGAAAGGGATAGGGAAGGGTTCTCAAACCCAATATGGTTATTTACCAGAAACAGAGACTGATTTTATTTTTGCTTCTTTAGCTGAAGAGACTGGCTTGGTTGGAGTTTTAATTATTTTACTCCTTTTTGGAGTTTTAATTTGGAGAGTTGTTAAAATTGCAATTAAAAGTAGATTTAATTTTTATCGATTTTTTACTATTGGTTATGCTACTTTATTGTTGAGTCAATTATTTATTCATATTGGAATGAATATTGGTTTTTTACCAATTATTGGTATTTCTTTACCTTTTGTAAGTTATGGTGGGTCTGGTTTAGTTACCTTTTTTACTGGTCTTGGGATTTTGCAAAGCATTAAGAGGAATTATAATTAGTTGAGCTTTTTTGTCTTGATGATATAATTAATTATTAATTAGAAATTAATCTTAATTTTAAAAATGTCCAACGAAAAAGTTTTAGATCAAAACAACTCGGATTTTTCTATTTTTCAGTCTATAATTGAAAAATCTTTATTTTTTATTACCTTTCTTTTACCACTTTTTTGGTTACCTATTTTTTCGTCTCCTTTTGAGTTAGCGAAACACCAATTACTTGTGGTTTTGAGCGGTTTAGCTTTCTTGGCTTGGAGTGCAAAAATTATTTTGAAGGATCAAAAGATTTCTTTTGATTTAAACTTATTAGATTTTTCTGTTTTGTCTTTTTTGATTGTTGGGGTTTTGTCTACTATTTTTTCATTTAATAGTTATATTTCTTTGTTTGGTTCTTATGGTATTTTTTCAAATGGTTTAATTTCGTTATTAGCCTTAGGGAATGTTTATTTTTTGATTAGAGACATTACCTCTGAAGATAAATCAATAGTAAAAGGGTTAATTAAAACATTTTTTATTTCTTTTGGAATTGTTTTATTAGTTGCTTATTTTTCTGTTACCGGTCTTGGTAAAAAAATGAATGTTGGTAATGTTTCAGTTCAGCAAAAAGTTTTTAATTCTACTTCCTTTTCTTTGGAAGGGTTGTCTATATTTGTAGCAATTGGAACCGTTCTTCTAACTGGAATTATTATTTGTTCTGATTTTGGAAAAGAGAAAATATTGAAATTTTTATTATTTGCTTCATTTGGTTTATTACTTCTTCTTGATATCTTTCCAGCTTGGATTGTTGTTTTAGTTGGTTTGTCGGTTCTTACTGTTTTAGCTTTAATTGCTGGTTCTTTTAAGGACGATATTAATCAACTATTACTTCCAATATTTTTAATTATTGTTTCCGTTTTATTTATCTTTATTGATTTAGGTTCAGCCTCGTTTTTAAATTTTCCTCAAGAACAGTATTTAAGTCAAAAGTTCTCTTATAATATTGCTAATCAAACACTACAAGAGGGTGGAAAAGAAATGTTAATTGGTTCTGGTCTTGGAACTTGGAAAAATGACTTTTTGAAACACCGATCAGTTGATTTTAACGAAAATAGTATTCTTTGGCAGTCAAGATTGAGTCGATCTGGGAATTATATTTCTGAATTAATAGCAACAACTGGTCTTTTGGGAGCGGTATCTTATGCGGCGTTAATAATATTTTCTTTATATGGTTTCTTCTTATTAAAGAATAAGAAGAAAGCTTTACCTTATATTGGATCTTTAATGGCTGTTTTAGCTGCTCAATTAGTTTATTATCAAAATACTGTTTTAGCTTTTGTTGCTTGGTTTATTTTTGGTTTAGGAGCAGTGGCTTGGAGAGATTCCTTATCTAGAAAAGCATCTTTTCAAAAAACCCTTTCTTCAAAAGAATTACCAGAATTAAATTTATCCTTTTCTGTTTTATTGATTTTATTAAGTTTAGCTGTTATTGGAGGATTGTTATTTACAACTAAAGAAGCAATTGCTGATTATTATTATTTGAAAGCTCAACAAGTAGAAAATGATTTGGATAAATCAATTTCTTATTTGAAAAAATCAATAAATCAGAATCCAAACCGATCAAATTACAGAAATTTATTATCACAAGCTTATTTAAATCAAGCTTTTGAAGAGTATGGTAAGCCGGCCGAGGAGCAAGATAAAATGATTATCCAGGGTAAGGTTAATCAAATTTTAAATCAGATTAAGGTTCTTGAGGATAAGTTTGCAAAAGATGTTTCTGTTTGGGAAATAATTGGTCTTGTTAGAAGAGACGTTCAAGGCTCTTCTGAAAAAGCAATAGAAGCTTTTGAGAAAGTTCTTGAATTGGATCCTAAAAACCCAACTGTTTATACTAAAATTGGTAGTTTATATGCTGGTTTAGAGAAAATGGAAAAAGCAAGAGAATATTATAATAAAGCTCAAGAATTAAAATCAAATTATTATAATGCTTACTTATCAGAAGCTTTATCTTATGAAGGTTCTGACAAGGAAAAAACAATTGAAGAATTGGAAAAGGTTGAGGAAAAGTTTCCATCAACTACTGAAACGAAATTTCAATTAGGAAGAATTTATAAAGAACAAAATGAGAATGATTTAGCTATTTCTTATCTTATTGAAGTCCTTCAATTATCACCAAATCATTCCAATGCTCTTTATCTATTAGGTTCGATTTATGAAGAGAAGGGTAACCTAGAAACTGCTCTTGCAGCTTACGAAAGAGTTAAGGATTTAAATCCTGATAATGAACAAGTTGAATCAAAAATAAAAGAAATTAAACAAGAATTAGAAGAATAAAATTTGACAAATTTTTAAAAAAAGTTACAATTAAGACCATATTAACTTAATAATCGTTTAGTTTGATTATTATCAAAATTAATTAATTTTTATTCTTTGAAAGAAATAATACCCCTTTCTTTGTAGGGGTATTTTGGGCTATTTAATTAGTTTTTTATTTTTGATTTTTAATTTATTAATTATTTAAACTATGCCAAAAATAAACATTAAGGATTTTTCTAAATCTGAAAACTCTCTTCAACTACCTTACCTTTTAAAGCTTCAAAAAGATTCTTGGGAAAAGTTTTGGGAAGTAAAATTTAAAAATCTTCTAAAAGAAATATCTCCAATTAAAGATTATACTGGGGAAGATTTTGAACTTTATTTTGATGATTTTAAATTAGGTGAACCAAAATACGAAAACGATCTTGAAGCAAAAAAGAATAAAGATTCTTATGAGGCTCCTTTAACTGTTAAGGTTAAGCTTGTTAATCTTAAAACTGAAAAAACAAAAACAAAAGAAATCTTTTTATGTGATTTTCCTCTCCAAACTAAGAGAGGAACTTTTGTTGTTAATGGTATTGAAAGGGTTGCTGTATCGCAATTAATCCGCTCTCCAGGAGCGTTCTTTTTTCTTAAGGAAAGAGCTCGAGGAGATACTTTTGGAGCTAAAATTATTCCTAGTAGAGGTGCTTGGATAGAATTTCAAGTTGATTCTTCTGGTGTTGTTTGGGCTAAAATTGATCGAAAAAGAAAAATCGCAGCTACTGCTTTATTGCGAGCTTTTGGAATTGAGGATGATTTATCAATTAAAGAAAAGTTTGAAGATGTTAATAAAGGCAGAGTAGATTATATTGAAGAAACCTTAAAAAAAGATACAACCAAGAATAAGGCAGAAGCTTTAGTTGGTATTTATCAAAGATTGAGGCCAGGAGATATGGCTACTACTAAAACAGCTCGAGAGCTAATTGAAAAGAAGTTTAGTTTTGAAAGATATGATTTATCAGAAGTTGGAAGATGGAGAATGTGGTCAAGACTTCCAGAGACAAATCCTCATGAAGATAGGGAAGCCGATATTGAGATTGAAGATAGGATTTTATCAGTTGATGATTTAGTTGCTGTCATCAGAGAAATTATTAGGATGAATAACGATCCAAATGCAAAAGAGGATGAAATTGATCATTTGGGTAGTCGAAGAGTTAGACCATTTACCGAATATTTAGTTAATCGTTTAAGAATTGGATTTGTGAGAATGGAAAGAATTGCTCGAGACAGAATGTCTACTTTAGATATTAATACTTTAACTCCAAAACAATTAATTAATCCAAAGCCAGTAATGGCTATTGTTAAAAAATTCTTTATTTCTGGTCAATTATCTCAATTTATGGATAATTTGAATCCTTTAGCGGAGGTGGAACATAAAAGAAGGTTAACAGCTACAGGGCCAGGAGGTTTAACAAAAGAAAGAGCTGGTTTTGATGTTCGTGATGTTCAACCTTCACACTACGGAAGGGTTTGTCCGATTGAAAGTCCGGAAGGAGGGAATATTGGTTTAATTAGCCATTTAGCCACTTTTGCAAAAATTAATAAATACGGATTTTTAGAAACCCCCTATTTTAAAATTAAAAATGGAAAGTTATTAGATGATATTAAGTATTTAAATGCTTACGAGGAAGAAAAACACAAAATTGGTTCTGGAATTATTAAAACTAAAAAGGATGGGAAAATAAAACAAAAAGAATTAGAAGGAAGGGTAGACGGAGAGCCTAAAATTATAGATAGGGAAGATATTGATTATGTTGATGTTGCTCCAGAACAGCAAATTTCTATTGCTGCTTCATTAATTCCTTTCCTTCAAGGAGATGATGCTAATAGAGCTTTAATGGGGTCAAACATGCAGAGACAGTCAGTCCCTCTTGTTAATCCTCAGCCTCCTTTGGTGATGACTGGTGTTGAAAAAAAGGTTGCTAAGGATTCTGGAAGAGTAATTCTTAGTAAAGAAAAAGGAGAAGTAATAGAGGCTGATGGTAAACACATTAAAGTTAAAGGAAAAAATACAATAAATTATGAACTAGAGAATTTTATTGGAACTAATCAGAATACCTGTTTTCATCAAAGACCAATTGTTAAGCCGGGTCAAAAAGTGAAAAAGGGAGAAATTTTAACTGATGGAGGCTCAATTAAGGATGGTTACTTAGCTTTAGGCCGAAACGCTTTAATTGCTTTCTTACCGTGGAGAGGAACAAACTTCGAAGATGGAATTTTAGTTTCTGAAAGATTAGTTAAAGACGATATGTTTACCTCTACCCATATAGAGGTTTTTGGTTGTGATATTCGAGAAACAAAAAGAGGTCCAGAGGTAACAACTAGTGATATTCCTAATGTTTCAGAAAAGAAATTAAAAGACTTAGATGAAGAAGGAATTGTTCGAATTGGAGCAGAAGTTTCTACTAATGATATTTTAGTTGGTAAAATTTCCCCAAAAGGAAAAAAAGAAGCAACTTCAGAAGAAAAATTATTAAAAGCTATTTTTGGAGAAAAAAGTAAGGCAGTAAAAGATACTTCTTTAAGAATGGAGCACGGAAAAAAAGGAAGAGTAGTTGGAGTTAAAGTTTTTTCAAGAGAGAAAGGAGATAAACTAGATCCAGGAATTATTAAAAGAGTAGAAGTAGAAATTGCTCATATCAGTAAAATTGGAGTTGGAGATAAATTAACTGGAAGACATGGAAATAAGGGTGTGATTACTAAAATATTACCTCGTGAAGAAATGCCATTCTTAGAAGATGGAACTCCAGTCGATGTTGTTTTAAACCCTTTGACTGTTGTTTCAAGAATGAATATTGGTCAGGTTTTAGAAACTCATTTAGGTTTAGCAGCTAAAGAACTAGATTATCATGCTGTGACTCCTTCTCTTTCTGGAGCTAATGTTGAAGATATTAAAAAAGAACTTAAAAAAGCAGGTTTTTCAGAAAACGGAAAGGTTACTCTTTATGATGGACAAACAGGAGAAGCTTTTGAACAAGATATTACAATTGGTTATATGTATCTTCTCAAACTTGAACACATGATTGAGAAGAAAATTCATACTAGAGCAATTGGTCCTTACTCATTAGTTACTCAACAACCATTGGGTGGTAAGGCTCAATTTGGTGGACAGAGGGTTGGAGAAATGGTTGTTTGGGCTTTTGAAGGGTATGGAGCAGCTCATTGTTTACAAGAGATGTTAACAATTAAATCAGATGATGTTTTAGGACGATCAGCTGCCTATGAATCGATAATTAAAGGAGAAGAAATTGGAGATGCAAATACTCCTGCCTCTTTCAGATTATTAGTAAATGAGTTGAAATCTTTAGGATTAGGAGTTGAAGTTAAAAAAGACAAAAAATAATTATTTTTGAAATATGAACAAACAAAAAGTAAAAAATATCGATAAGATAAGAATAAGGATTGCTTCTCCTGACAATATTTTAAGTTGGAGTCATGGAGAGGTTACTAAACCTGAAACTATTAATTATCGAACTCAAAAAGCAGAAAAAGATGGTCTTTTTTGTCAAAAAATATTTGGACCAGAAAAAGACTATCGATGTTATTGTGGTAAATACAAAAGAATTCGTTATAAGGGTATTGTTTGTGACCGTTGTGGGGTTGAGGTAACGAAATCTTCAGTTCGAAGAGAAAGAATGGGACACATTGAATTGGCTGTTCCTGTTTCTCATATTTGGTTTTTAAAGGGAATTCCTTCTAAAATAGGAGTTGCTTTAAATACTTCTAGAAGAAAATTAGAAAAAGTTATCTATTTTTCTTCTTATATCATTACAAATGTTCGAGAGGAAGAAAAAGAAAAATTATTAGAACAAGTTGAAAACGAATTTAAAAGAAAATCAAAAAGGCTTGAGTCAAAAATTGATGAAGATAAGAAAGGAAGCAAGGCTTTAAAAGAAGAACTTAAAGATTTGAAAAAGTTAAAGAGAGCAACAGAAAAAGAAATTAAATCAATTGAAAAACTTAAAATTTTGTCAGAAGCTGATTATCGAAAGTTTTCTTTGAAGTATGGTGAAGTTTTTGAAGCTGGAACTGGAGCAGAGAGTTTAAGAGAAATTTGTAAAAAAATTGATTTAGGGGAAAAGATTAAAGAACTAAAAAAGAGATTAGAAGAAACTAACTCTAAAAATAAATCTAAAAAGATAACTAAAAGGTTAAAGTTTTTTCAAGGGATGAAAAAATCTGGGATTCGTCCTGAATGGATGTTTATGACTGTTTTACCTGTTTTACCACCTGGATTAAGACCAATGGTTCAATTAGATGGTGGTCGTTATGCTGCTTCTGATTTAAATGATTTATATAGAAGAGTTATTAATCGAAACAATCGTTTAAAGCATCTTTTAGAAATTAAAGCTCCGGAAGTTATTTTAAGAAACGAAAAAAGAATGTTGCAAGAAGCAGTTGATTCTCTTCTTGACAATAGTAAAAGATCAGGGAAAGGAGCTCGAGGAAGAGGAAGAAGACTATTAAAATCTTTAGCTGATTCTTTGAAAGGAAAACAAGGAAGATTTAGAAGAAATCTTTTAGGAAAGAGGGTTGATTATTCTGGTCGTTCAGTTATTGTAACTGGTCCAGAATTAAAATATGACCAAGTTGGTTTACCTAAAAAGATGGCTTTAGAATTATTTAAACCTTTTGTAATAAATAAATTATTGGATCGAGAACTTGCCTATAATGTAAGAGGGGCTACTAAATTAATGGAAAAAGGAATAGATGAAGTTTGGGAATCTTTAGAAGAAGTTGTAAAAGATAAAGTTGTTTTATTGAATAGGGCTCCGACTTTACATCGATTAAGTGTTCAAGCCTTTAAACCTATTTTAATTGAAGGGAAAGCTATTCGTTTACATCCAATGGTTTGTAGTCCATTTAATGCTGACTTTGATGGTGACCAAATGGCTGTTCATTTACCATTATCTAAAGAAGCTCAAAAAGAAGCAAAAGAAAGAATGTTGTCTAGTAATAATTTATTGAAGCCAGCAACTGGTAGACCAGTAGTTAGTTTAAGTCAGGATTTAGTTCTTGGTTCTTATTGGTTATCTGTTTACAAAGGAGAAGAAGAAAAGTATTTTTCAACTTTTGATGAGGCTATCTTAGCCTATAATTTAGGAAAAGTTAAAATTAAAAGCAAAATTAAACTACCAAAGAGTGCTTTTGATAATAAAGATGTTGAGCTTGAAAAAGATAGTAACTTTGTTGTTACTTCGGTTGGAAGAATAATATTTAATAAGGCTTTACCAAAAGACTTTCCATATCAAAATAGGATAATTAGAAAAAGTGCTTTAAAAGATATTGTTGCTAAATTATTAGATCGTTATCCGAAGGAAGAGTTAAAAGAATCTTTGGATAATCTTAAAAAAGTAAGTATTGAATATTCTACTATTTCTGGTACAACTTGG
>CAZXBN010000010.1:0-12108 GCA_964638845.1 uncultured Candidatus Saccharibacteria bacterium | reverse complement strand
TAATATGAAGAGAAGGATTAACAATCTCAACACCTTTTTCAATTTCTTTTAAAATTACAAATCTATTGTCTTGCCACTTTCCTATTTTTGCTTTAAATATTTTAGCTTCTCCAACATCTCCTGATAAGTTACCAGTAATATTAATTCCTCCTCCTTCTGATTTGTTTAACACGGGTATTTTCCATTCTGTTTTATCTAGAGCCGAAGGTGAAGCATTAACAAACTCAAAACCAGAAGGATAATCAATCTGACATCTTAAATCAGTTAAAGGATAATCAACATTAGAGAAGTAGTTTAACTTAAAATTAAAGTTATTATCTTCGCCAACCTTTGAAGGCAAATCAAATCCTAAAGTTAAAGGAGCTGAATTTAAGTTAGTTGAAAAACTTGAAGAGGATTCATATCGAGCTTTTAAATCTTTAGGATGATAAGACAAAGAGGCTTTAGCAATTTTAATATCTTCTTTTTTTCCTAATAATCTAACCTTAAAAGAAAAATTCTTTTCTTCTCCTGGATAAATAGCCCCGCCCAAGTCTTTAGAGTTTAAAATTTGAATATCAAAAAATTCACCATTTTTAATAGAATTTTCAGGAGGCGTAAAAACAAGTTCAGGATCTTCTAATCTAAAATCGCCATTATTCTTATATTTAACAACATATTCAACCTCTTGAGCTAAACTTGCTTTTTCTGGCCCTAAAATTTCCAATTTTAAAACCTCTTTTGAATAGCTATTATCTTGCCATTGATAAATACCATATCCAATAATTCCAACAATTAAAATAAAAAATAAAAATTTCTTCATAATATTAGTTTAAAAATAAATTTAAATATTTTTGAGTTAAGTTTTTTAATAATTTTAAGTGTTTCTTATCAATTTTTAAATTAAACAATTTTTTCTTATCATTCAACAAGATTCTTAATATTTTAATTAAGTCGGGATTAATTTTTTCAAATTTATTCTGATTATTAAAACAATCAGAACAAATAATTCCTCCTTCTTCTAAGTTAAGATAATTCTCTTTATATTCTAACTCCTTTTCACAAACAGAACAATGATAAAGGTTAGGGCTATAGCCTAAAACAGAAAGAAAATTCCATAAAAAATAATAGTAAACAACTTTAAAATTTTTTCTATTGTTTAAATCTCTTAAAGATTCTAACAACAAAGACCAAACTTTTTTACTTTTTTGTTGACCCTGAATTAATTTATTAAAAATTCTTAAAATTTTATAAGCAATAATCGTCTTTTTTAAATTTTCTCTAATCTTTTTAAAATCTTCGATTAAAACAGCATCAACTAAGGTTTTATAGCTTTTTCCTTGAATAAAAGCTATTTCTGAAAAATAGAAAACCTCCATCCCTGATTTTAGCTTTGAATCAATTTTTCTTATCCCTCTCCCTAAAACTTTAATTTTACCAAAGTCCTTAGTATAAACTGTAAAAAACCTATCAGCCTCCTTCCAATCATCTCTTTTTAAGATGATTCCTTTAGTTCTGTACCGGTGAAACATTTATTCTTTAAATTTTAGTTCTTTTAATTGGCCAGGCTTAATGATTTTTCTTTCTTTTAATAATTTATCAATCGGAGTTTTTTGAGCTATTCCTTTATCTAAAAGCCATAAAGGATCACCATGACTGATAATTAAAATATTTTTGTTTTCATATTTTTCTTCAAGATCCTTAATTGTTTCTTCTAATCTTTTAATACAATTAAGCCATGATTCACCCTCTTCAACTCCTTTTTTAAACATTTCTTCCGGACTAATATTTTCATAATATTTATCTTTTGATTTACCTTTATAAATACCTAAATCAATATCTCTTAATCTTTTTTCTAAATTAACTTTTAAATTTAATTCTTCAGCAATAATTTTGGCAGTCATTTGAGTTCTTAAAAAATCAGAACTAACAATTAGATCTATTTTTTTGTTTTTCAATTTTGGAATTATTTTTCGAATATCTTTTTTTCCTTTTTTAGTAATTCCTAAATTAAAATGGGCGGCCTCAGGATAAATTTGATCCGTTAATTCGTCTGTATATTTTGTATGCCCATGTCGAAGAATAAAATAGTTATTATGAACTTCTTCAATTGAAAAGTATTTTTTTTCGGAGTGAAAAAAACTTAAAAAACCGTCTTTAATTCTATAAAATAATTCTTCCATTTTTATAAATACTTTAACATAATAATTTCATCATCAGGCTCTCCCTTTTTTAAAAACTTTTTTACTTTAATTTCACAATCCTTAATTTCTTATTACCAAATTTTTTAATTTTTTTCATATTACATTTCTTTTGGACTACTAATTCCCATTACAGACAAACAATCTTTTAAAACTGCTTTTGTAGCTACAACTAACCCAATTCTATCCTTTTTTAATTCTTTATCTTCAACTAAAACATGACAATCTCTATAAAAATCACTAAACGATTGAGTTAATTTTAAGGCAAATTGAGGAATTCTATGAACTTGATAATCTTTAACAGTCTCCTTGATTAGTTTCGGATAACGAATCAATTGTTTAATTAGTTTTAATTCGGATGGATGTTTTATTCTTTTAAAATTAGAACTAGAAATTTCAATATCTTCCTTTTCTAGAATACTACACATTCTAGCATGAGCATATTGAATATAATAAACTGGATTATCTTTTGATTTTTCTTTAGCTAATTTTAAGTCAAAATCTAAATGTTTATTAGCTGATCTTTGCAAAAAGAAAAACCTTACTACATCAGAACCAACTTCTTCAATTAACTCTCTCATTGTTACGTAATTTCCTGCCCTTTTAGACATTTTAATTTTTTCCTTGCCATCAAATAAAGTAATAAATTGCAAAAGAATCGTTTCTAATTTTCCTTTAAACCCCAAAGCTTCAACTCCTGCTTTTAATCCTGGTACATCTCCATGATGGTCAGCTCCCCAAACATTAATCACTTTATTAAATTTCTTTTTATTAAACTTATAATCATGAAGAGCAATATCGCCAGCTAAGTAAGTTTTATCACCATCACTTTTAATAATTACCCTGTCTCTTTTATCTCCAAACTGAGAAGATTTAAACCAAACAGCTCCATCTTTTTTATAAGTTAAGTCTTTTTTTTCTAAAAATTTTATAACTTCGTCCACTCTTCCAGATTTATGTAATTCTTTTTCTGAAATCCACTCATCAAACTCAATATTAATCTTTCCGACTGTCTCTTTTATTTTTTTAATTATTTTTTCAGCTGCTTTTTGACCTGCTTTATAAGGATCTTTCTCTTTAATTTCTTTATTTAATTTATCGATATAATCTCCTTTGTAGGCAGCTTGATCATCTTTTAAAACAGAATGGCCTAAAGTTTTAATTTGATTACCATAATTATTAATATAATATGCCTTTTCAATTTCAAAACCAGCCTTTTTAAAAATATTGGCCAAGGTATCTCCAAGAGGTCCTCCTCTGGCATTTCCGACAGTTAAAGGGCCAGTTGGATTAGCAGAAATAAACTCAACTTGAATCTTCTTATCTTTACCGATATTTAAGTCTCCATAATCTTCTTTTTCTTTAAAAATTTTAACTAGTTCTTTTCTTAAACGACCCTTAGAAATAAAAAAATTAAGAAATCCTGGCTTTTTAACAAGAACCTTTGAGAATAAATCATTATCTTTTATTTCTTCAGATAATAAATTAGCGATCTCGATTGGTGATTTGTTATTTTTTTTAGATAAATCAAAAGCTATATTTGAAGAATAATCTCCAAACTCTTCTTGAGGGGGATATTCAAGATTAATCTTAAAATCTTTCTTTTCTGAAAAAAGTTTCTGAATAGCTCTGTTTATTATTTTTTCAATTTCTTTCTTAATCATATAGATTTAGTCTATCTAATTTATTACTTAATATCAAAAAAAATAAAAAAATCCCTTTTTATGGGATTATTGCTTACCTCTTTTAAATCCTTTTAGGTAAGCATGGTTATAAACACTAAAAAACAATTTGTTATTTTTCTTTTTTTCTTTTTTTTCAATCTTCCTCTTTTTCTTTATCTTTTTGTTTTTTGCATCTGAATAGCCATCTACAAAGCCATTCAGTTCATTTCTAATTCTTCTTTTATCTATTCTCATTTTTCTAAAGACCTAGTAAACATAATAAGAAAAAACTTCAAAAACATCAAAAAAAATAAAAACTTTAGTTTATTTCTCATTCTGTTAATATTAAAAATATGCCTACTTATTCAAAAAACAAAAAAGCTTATCATGAATATAAAATCCTCGAGGAATTCGAGGCCGGTATTGTTTTGCTTGGTCATGAAGTTAAAGCTATTAAAAACGGGAGAATAAGTATTAAAGGATCATATGCTCGAATCCAAAATGGAGAAATTTTCTTAGTTGGAGCAACCATCCCTCCTTATCAACCATTTAATACACCAGCTGACTACAATGAACAAAGAAAAAGAAAACTACTTTTAAAGAAAAAACAAATTCAATATTTATCAAGTAAGATAGAAAAAAAGGGGTTGACAATAGTACCCTTGAAAGTCTATAGTATTAAAGGAAAAGTTAAAATAAAAATTGGTTTAGCAAAAGGAAGAAAAAAGTACGATAAAAGACAAAAAATTAAAGAAAAGGCTGCAAAGAGAGAAATGAAAAGAAAATTAAAAAAGTTTAACCAATAGTTTGTTCCTGGGGATGCTAAAAGTTTCGACAGGAATCAAACTAAAATAAGGCAAACCGAGTTTTCTCTAATCTCGTAAAACTTAGAGAAACCAAATAATCGACAACGAATTATTTGAAGAACCTGCATTAGCATACGCTTAATGCCGTCTACTTATTGACTCTCGATAGATAAGATCAGGCGTCATAAATCGGGATAGGTTTTTTATCTTGGTTTAATAGAAAACCAAAACAAATAAACCAAAATATAGAAAGATTTTTCTCAATTAAAACTTTCTATCATCAACAATTGAGATAAGTTTGTAGAATTATTTTAGTTCTGATTTTTGGACAAGGGGGCAGGACCCTTCATCTCCACAATTAAAATTAATTAAAATAAAAAATTGTCAAAACGCAAAGCAAAAGCAAATCATAAAATTAGAGCAAAAAAAGTCCGCCTTATTGGAAAGGACGGGAATCAAATTGGAATTGTCTCAAAAAAAGAAGCTATTAAAAAAGCAAAAGAAGAAAATCTTGATTTAATTCAAGTAACAAGTAATGCCAATCCTCCAGTTTGTAAGATTAAAGATTATGGAAAATATCTTTATAATCTCCAAAAGAAAGAAAAAAAACAAAAAACAAGCGAATTAAAGATAGTCAAACTAAGTTACAATATGTCAGACCATGATATGGGGGTAAGAATGAAAAGGGCTATTAAGTTTTTAAATAATGGAGATAAAGTTAAAGTAGTTATGATGTTAAGAGGTAGAGAAAACAGATTAAAAGATTTTGCTAGAAAAAAAACCAATAAATTTTTAGACAGACTAAACGAAGAGGTTCCAATTAAAAAGGAAAATAAACTTAAAAAAGGTCACGGTGGTCTCTCAATTATTGTTATCAAGTCTTAAAATAAATAAAAGTTATGCCAGCAAAAACAAGAAAATCAATTAAAAAAAGATTCAAAATTACCAAGAATGGTAAGGTTCTTAGACGTAAATCAGCTTCGAACCATCTTAAATCTAAAAAAACAGGTAAAAACAAAAGGAAGAAAAGAAAATATGTTGAAGTTTCAAAGCCTGAAGCAAAATTAATTAAAAAACTTTTAAAATATTGATATGACAAGAACAAAAAATACTTCCGCAAGCAATAAAAAGAAAAAGAAAACCTTAAAAAACGCTAAAGGTTATAAATGGGGAAGAAAAAACAAATACAAATTAGCAAAAGATGCTTTACGTCATGCTTGGACTCATGCCTTCCAAGATAGAAGAAAAAAGAAAAGAAAGTTTAGAAAAGCTTGGCAAGTTCAAATTAATGCCGCATCCCGAAAACATGGAGTTCCTTATAGTAAATTTATCTATGGCTTAAAAGAAAATAATATTGAGCTTAACAGAAAAGTATTAGCTGAACTAGCAATTAATCACGAAAATATTTTCGAAAAAATAGTAGAAAAAGCAAAAACTAAAATTTAGTTTTTAAAAATTTTTGAGCTTTTTTAAGAATATCCTTTGAACTATCAAAGGTTATTTTTTTTATAGCCTTAAAATAGGGCAACCAAACAAAGTCTTGATGTTCTTTTGAAAGATCAATCTCTTCTTTTTTAGTTTGGGCTAAAAATATTTTATTAGTTTTAAAAACTTTTTTGTCCCCCCTTTTAAAAAAGTATTGATTCTTTTCCTGAAAGCCTGAAATAAATTTTAAATCATTAATACCAGTTTCCTCCCTAACCTCCCTAATTACTGTGTCTTTTAAAGTTTCTCTATTTTCGATATGACCTTTTGGTAAACCCCAATGACCCGCCTTATAATGTAAAAGAAGATAGTAAAAACCATCTTCTTTTCTTATAAAAACCACCGCCCCAGCTGAAGATTCAATAAAAGTCATTTTGTTCGATAAATTGAGAGACCCTAGTTACTTTTTTATTAGTTGAAAAAATATCTTTTTTAATTATTAAAATTAAAAGAGAAGAAAGCATCACAAAAAAACCAGCCACAATAAAAACAAACTTAAAACCATAAATAGAGGCGACTATCCCTCCAAGAGCATTTGTAATTCCTGAAACCAAGCCTAAAGAAGTACTATTCATCGCCCATTCATAAGCCTCTTTCCCTTTATCAATATGTCTAGTAAAAATAGCGGAACGAGAAGGAACAACCATTGCATAACCTAAAGCATGAATTGCTTGAAAAAAATAAATATTCCAAGCAGATTTAGAAAAAGCAAAACCAATTGGAGAAACACCTGTTATTAAGACCCCAAAAATTAAAAAATAAAAATCATCCTTTTCGCCATGATTAGTATCTAAATAGTTACTTATCGGAATTTGTAAAATCGACTTAACGACCCAATAAACTAAATAAGAATAACCAACAATTTTAGCTGCTTCAGTTGGGTCACTTTGAATATCTTCAAGAATGAAAATAGAATAAATTGGGGATGATAAACTCCATGCTCCAGACAAAAGAGCTTGTCCAAAAATAAGAGTTTTAATTATTTTGTTAATTTTTTTAAACATATTTACCAATTATAACTTTTTTAAATCCAAAACAAAACAAGCCCTCAACAAAAGGCTTGTTTTTTTAAAGATTTTATAATTTAAAAACTTCGTACCCTTCTCTTGCTTTTCCTTCCAACTTTAATCCAACCGAATCTCCTTTTTTAGCTTTTTCTATTTTTTCTTTATCAACCTCCATTGACCCAACAGTTTGGTCAAACTCTCTTTCTCCCCCTTTTACTCTAATCTTATCTCCAGTTTCTAATTTACCAGACAACTTAATAACCCCAACACTAATATTTCCAAAAAAATGGGTTATCTCCCCTATTTTTTTAGATTTTTTAGAAGATGACATATTTAAAAATAAGTTATCTTAATATATTTTTATTGTACTAATTTAATCAAATAAATCAAATAAAAAGGGGCAGGAAGTAAAACGTCCTGCCCCCTTACGAGAAAGAGGATAATCCTCACGAAATTGGCATAAGTCATGATTCTTTTAAGAAGAATTCCTTATGTCTCCTTCGTCAAAACCACCTTTTTTGCAAGAATAATCCTGCACTCTCTCAGTTGATTTAAATTTTAAACTATTTTTTATCAACTGTCAAGAAAATTGTTATTCCTTTTGAGCTATGATATAAAGATTTTGACGTGCTTCATTATCACTTTTAGCTACACCCGTTTTAATTACTTTAAAGCCCGCTTCTTGAGCTAGTTCTCTTAATTCTTTTTTTGAAAAAAAATGATAATATCTTTCTAATTTATTTCCCCAAGGAACTAGGATGTCTCGATAATCTAATTCCGTTTTCCCAAGCAGTTTAAGAAAAGCATTTTTAATTACAGAAATAATATGTTCTTTTCTGTAAAGATTCCAGACTGTTAAAACTAATAACCCTTTTGGTCTTAAAACTCTTTTTGCTTCTTTTAAAAATTGTAATCTGAATTCTTTGGACGGAATTTGATGTAGAACTGCAATACTATAAACTTTATCAAAAAAGTTGTCGCCGAAAGATAGGTTTAAAGCATTATCAACTCTAAAATTTTGATCTGGATGCTTTTTCTTAGCAATTTTAATTAATTCAGGAGAATTATCCACCCCGAAATAATCAACAATTTTTTCTTTAAAATAAATTAGATTTCTACCATTACCACAACCCAAGTCTAAGACCTTATCTCCAGCAAAAAGATAGTCACTAAATAAAAACCTAATTTCATACCAGGGTCGATCCCTAGTCCTAGAAAAGTCCTCAGCAATTAAGTTATAATTACTTTGAACTTTATCCAATAAATATTTTGCGTATTGTTTATCCATAAAATGAAAAATAAAAAATCTATAATTAAAAACTTAATTAAAAGTGAAGTTAAAACTTCGCGTGATTTAGATAGTTTTAAAAGAAAAATAGCTAAAAAATACAAAATTTCTTTTCCAACCAATATCGAACTATTAAAAGCTTATCATAAGTTATTAAAGAATAAAGAGGTTAAAAAATCAAGAAATATTGAATTAGTTTTAAGAACAAGTCCGGTTCGTTCTCTTTCTGGTATTGTTAATGTTTCGGTCTTAACCAAAGAATATCCTTGTCCGGGAGAATGTATTTATTGTCCAAAGGAAAAAGGTTTACCAAAAAGCTATCTTTCAGGAGAACCAGCCGTAGAAAGAGCAAACTCTTTAGATTATGATCCTTTTGCCCAAACAAAGGAAAGAATAGTGATGTTAAAAGAACAGGGGCATCCTGTAGATAAAATTGACTTAAGAATAATAGGAGGAACCTGGTCTTATTACCCCAAAAAATATCAAACCAACTTTATTAAAAGATGCTTTGATGCTTGCAACAAGAAAAAAGCTAAAAATCTAAAAGAAGCTCAAAAAAATAACGAAAAATCCGACCATCGAATTGTTGGCTTATCAATAGAAACAAGACCTGATTTTATCAACAAGAAAGAGATTAAAAGATTAAGAAAATTGGGAATAACCAAGGTAGAGATTGGAGTTCAAAGCATAAATAATAAAATATTAAAATTAAATAAAAGAGGCCATACAATTAAAGAAACAATTAAAGCTACTAAACTACTTAAAGATGCTGGTTTTAAAGTTGCCTACCAGATAATGCCTAATCTTTATAGTTCTAATTTAAAAAAAGACTTAAAACAACTTAAAAAAATATTTCAAAACCAAAACTTTAAACCTGATTTTTTAAAAATTTATCCTTGTGCTCTTTTAAAAAACACTCCCCTATATGAATTATATAAACAAAAAAAATATCAACCCTACTCTAAAAAAGAACTAATTAAATTAATTAAAGAAATTAAGAAAATTACCCCTAATTGGGTTAGAATAGTAAGAATTATTAGAGATATCCCAGCTCAAAAAATTATTGATGGGCCAACTAAAATTTCAAACCTAAGACAAATCATTCAAGACCAAATGAAAAAAGAAGATTGGCAATGCCAATGTATCAGATGTAAAGAGGTTAAAGATCGCTTTAATAAAGAAGAAAAATTATATTTTTATCGAGAGGATTATAAAGCCTCCCAAGGAAAAGAAATATTTTTAACTTTTGAAAATAAGAGCAGAACTAAACTATTTAGCTTGTTAAGATTAAGAATACCTTCTTTTTATTTCAATAAAGAAAAACATTTTTTAGAAGCCCTTCAAAATAGTTCTATTATTAGAGAACTTCACACTTATGGACAATTAACTCCAATCTCAAAAGAAGGGTTCTCTTCTCAACACAAAGGATTAGGTAAAAAACTTATCAAAAAAGCAGAAAAAATAACTAAAGAAGAGTTTAATTTAAAAAATATAGCCGTAATCTCAGGAATCGGGGCTCACGAATATTATCGAAAACTAGATTATAAATTAGAAAATACTTACATGAAAAAAAGCCACTAATTTTTAGTGGCCACTACTTAAACCTTTCTTTTTTCTTTTTTTTAAATAAATCTTCAAGCTCTTTTTTACCTTTGCGAGGCATCCACCCAGCTTTATCTACTTTTTTTGTATTCTTTTTTTTGTTTGAAAAATTTAATAATTTTATCCCACAATAAGGGCAAAATTTATTTTCTTTATTTGGTAGTTTCTTATAACACTCCAAACAAAAAATTTTGCTTAATTTTCGAATCTTCTTCTTCAATAATTTATTTTCTTCTTTTATTTTTTTATATTTCTTTTTAAGTTTAAACATTTTAAAGACCTATTTTTTAATTTAACACTTACAGAAAAGAAAACAAATATTTTTAAAGAAAAAACCACTCATTATAAGTGGCGTATTACCTTTTTAATAATATTAGCCCGAACCGGACCAATATTATTTATTTCTTGAAGGTTTTTACAACTCCTTAAATCTTCAAGATTTTTAAAACCTTCTCTTTCCAATTCTTTAATAATTATCTTTGAAAGGGGAAGGTTTTTAATTAAAAAATTTTTTTCTGTTTCCTTAACTTTTGCCCCACAATAAGGGCAAAAGATGTTTTTTCCATTTGGTAAGATTTTCTCACACTCAGAACAAATCAAGCCAAACTTTTTAAGTTTTCTTTTTAAAGCTTTAAACTTCCTTAAGCATAATTGTTTCTTGCCTAAGGCCTTCCAAAGCCTTTTTTTCAGAACAGTGATTTTCTCAAACTGTTCTTCAACAACTTGGGCCTGTCTTATAACAGCCTGCTCAAGTTGCTTTAATCGAAACTGGTCAATTTTCTCCTGACCAATTTCTTTCGTTTTGTCTTTTTTACTCATTTTAAACGACCACCATACACTTACTTAAACACTAGTTTTAAAAAAAGTCAAATTAGAAACTTAACAATCAAATACCCTATTACCGACAATAAGGCAATTGGTGGTAAAGCCGGTATCGGCTTTTTCTTTTTTTGATTAATAAAAATATAAAAACTTAAAAACAAACCAAACAAAGAAAATAAAGCAACAATTAAAGCATCAGAAATACTAGAAGGGATTAATGAGCAAACCAACAATAAAGGAAAGGCAATATCTCCTCCACCCAAAACAAAAGCCCAATCCTTATCAATACTATCAATCTTCTTATTAAAAAAAGAGAATTGATGAGGAATAATAAAACCTAATATAGCACCACTCTGAATCATTGACTTTGCCATCTTAACCATGTGTTTTGTTTTATAAACAGCAATAAAATCATAAATAGAAAATAAGACTAAAAGAAAAACAACTGTAATTGGTTTAATACTTAAACCAGTAATACTAATCGTTCCTGCTATTCCCAACATTACACATAGATTATGAATAAAAACATTTCTTTTTTTAGACCATAAAAGAATTAAAAGACCAATTAAAACTAAAGAAATAATATCGGACAGCCAAAGATTAAAAATAAAAACTCCGCCTGAAAAAATAGCTAAAATAAAAAGGAGCTTAAATAGAGCTCCTTTATGATTTTCTTTTTTTACAAATCTAGAAAAAAGAAATAAGAATAAAGTAATAATAGAAAACTGAATTAAAAATCCTGAAATAGAAATATAGTCTAAATCAATCTCTAAAGAACTTAATATTTTCAACCTCTTAATTGTCCCTACAACACCTAAACTAATAACTAATAAAAATAATAAAGACTCAATCAAAAAAACTTTCCAATATTTTTTAAGGTTATTTTTTTTCATTTCGAGAAACTCGAATAAAACCAGAACAAGGAATAATTTCAATTCCTTCCTTTTCAAGTTCGTCTAATAATAAATTAACTCCTAATGAATCGGAACTCATATGACCAGCAACAACAATATTAAGATGAGCTTTTTCAGCTTCTTTTTTATGTTTTTCTGAAATATGCATTCCAACTATTGTTCCAATTCCAGCTATAGCCATTTCTTTATAAAGTTTGGATGATCCTTCTGTTCCCCCTGTTATTTCAGTAACAGCTATTTTTCCACAATGATTCTCTTTATTTCCAACAAAAATCTTAGGACCAACCCCAAGCTCAATTGCTTTTTTATATTCTGGAATTTTCCTTAAAAATTCTATTAA